>NZ_JBHVJT010000005.1:163896-173252 GCF_042798815.1 Kitasatospora sp. NPDC057738
CGGTCATGTTCCCCTCTGGGATGGGGGGGTGTGTAGGTGACCCCCCGAACCGCGGTGGACGCCCTATGCTCCGTTCTAGGCGGGGCGGCACCACCCCCCCCGCAGCCGTGCATCCGGGCCGCCGGGGTCCCGGCCCGGGCCGTCTCAGCCCGGGTGGAAGGCGACCCGGACGGTCTCGTTGAAGGGGACGATCAGGCCGCTGCCCGTCTCCCAGGTCCAGGTGCGCGGAATCAGGAACATCCGGCCACCGGAGTGGGCCAGCAGGCGCAGGCCCTCGTAGCGGTAGCGGAACCGCTCCCCCGGCTCCACGCCCGGCAGCGCCGTCTCCCGCACCCCGGACCATCCCAGGTGGAGGTGCTCCGGGGTGTCCAGGACCACCGCCGGACGCCGGTAGAGGTGCCGGGCCAGCTGCTCCGCGTCGGCCGTGCCCTTCTGCTGGGCGTAGCCGCCGACCGCCCAGAACGCGCAGAGCACGACGATCGCCACGCTGATCCCCAGCGCCGCCCGCTCACCGGTCAGCGGGTACGGCGCGCCGGTGCCGCGCACGTACAGCAGCCGGGCCAGGACCGCGAGCAGCAGTCCGCCGCCGATCAGCAGCGGGGTGCCCATCGGGCCGGCGTCGAACACCTCGAAGCCGGCCAGGAAGCCGAGCAGCAGCAGCGGGACGACCAGTACGGCGACGGCCGAACAGGCCCGTCGCACCGTCCGGGCGCCGACCGTGCCGGCCTCGGCGGCCCTGGTCGCGACGTGGTAGCCGAGCGCGCCGACCAGCGCCCCGCACAGGGCGACCCCGGCCGGCACGTAGAGCGCGGGGGAACTGCGGAGCAGCAGGTCCTGGGTGGCGAAGCCGATCATGCCGGCGTCGATGCCGAAGTAGCCGTAGAGCGAACTGGTGTAGGCGTAGCCGAAGAAGAAGAGCAGCGCGGTGAGGAGGGTGGTCGGGGCGACCCAGGTGGCGAGCTTGGCGATCCAGTCCGACCAGGAGCGCGGGGACGGCCGCTCCGGCTCTCCCGGGGGTGCCTCCTCGGCAGGGCTCAGGGGGTGCTCCCGGAGCCGGTGGGGGCACCGGTGTACGGGCTCGACCCGCCGGTGGGGGTCGAGCCGTTGGTCCCGCCATAGCTGGGGGTCCCGCCGTTGCCGGTGGTGGCCCCGTCGTCGGGGCTGATGACCTCAACCGAACCCACGGCCTCGATCCGCTTGGTGGAGTCGTCGGCCGTCACCGTGAGGCAGATGTTCCGGCTCTTGGTGCCGGGCTTCCACGGCGGGAGCCGGAACTCGACCCGCTCGGTCTGCCCGTTGGTCACCTGGACCTGCTGCGAGGCGGGGGTGGCGTACTCCGTGCTGCCGCAGTCGGACACCTTGCTGATCACGGCCGTGAAGCCGGTCGTGGTGCTCGACGGGAAGGACAGGCTGATCCGGGCGGTGCGGTCGCTGCCCTGGACGTTCGCCGAGGGCTCGCCGGCGTTCCGGAAGCCGCCCTGGTCCCCCTCGTCCTTGGTCCGCTGGTCGTCCGGCTGCCCCGAGGCGCTGTTCTGGCCGGTCTGCCCGGCCTGGGGGGCACCGGCCGACCCGGAGCCGCCACCGCCGCCGCAGGCCGCGAGGGCCGGGAGGAGCAGGGCCGTCGCCAGCCACCGGGCCGCTCGGCGGGTCCGGCCGCCTCCGAAGTGCCGGGTCCCGGGCATGCGTTCTCCCATCCGCGCAACGAGCAGGGGCCGGTCGGCCCGGTCGCACGCTAGCCGTGCGCGGACGTCCCGGCGGGCCCCCGCGCCGCCCCGGGCCGGGGCCGCCACCCGTTCGGCGCAACCCGGGCGTGCCCGCCCTGGCATAGAGTCGGGCCGCAACGGACGCACCGTCAGCCGAACGGAAGGACCCGCCCCGTGAGCACGGACACCCGCCCGGTACCGGAGCTGGCCGCCGAGGCCGTCGAGCAGTGGCGGGCCGAGGAGGCCGAGCTCGTCGAGCTGCTGGCCCGGACGCGGCGCGGCGTCGGCGGCATCGCCGCGTTCCGGCTCGGCCCGACGCCGACCGTCCTGGTCACCGACCCGGCCGCCGTGCAGCACGTCCTGGGCCACCACCCGGACCGGTACGTCAAGCGCTCGCACCGCGCCCGGATGCTGGTCGGGGACGGCGTGCTGTCCGCCGCCGGCGACGCCTGGAAGCGTCAACGGCGGCTGCTGCAGTCCCAGTTCACCGGCACCGGGATGCGCCGCTACGAACACCGGATCGCCGCGGCGGCGCGCCGCACCGCCGAGCGCTGGGAGGGGTACCGGCGCACCGGGGAGACCTTCGACGTCGGCGAGGAGATGCGCGGCTTCGCCCTGGACACCGTCTGGCGGGCGCTCACCGGGCAGCCGCTGGACGACCGGACCGACGGCGAACTCCGGGCGGTGGAACGGGTGGTGGCCGCCATGCCGACGCTGCCGACCAACGCGGCGGACGCCCGGGACGCGGTCGCCGCGGACCTCGCCCGGATCGACGCGGTGGCGCACGCGGCGATCGACGCGGCCCGCTCGGCCGACCCGGCCGAGGAACCCGGGGTGCTGCGGATGCTGGTCGAGGCGGGCGAGCGGCACCCCGAGTACACCGACCGGCTGATCCGGGACGAGCTGGTCACCCTGCTCGTCGCCGGCCACGAGACCACGGCCACCACGCTCACCTGGCTCTTCCTGCTGCTCGACCGCCACCCCGAGGCCCGGACGGCCGATCCGCAGGCGCTGGTGAGCGAGACGCTGCGGCTCTACCCCTCCGCCTGGCTCCTCCCCCGGCACGCCCTGGAGGACGACGTCATCGCCGGGCACCGCATCGCCGCCGGGACGGACGTGCTGGTCTGCCCGTACCTCACCCACCGGGACCCGGAACTGTGGCCCGACCCGGAGCGCTTCGACCCCGCCCGCTTCGCCACCGACGCCGACCGGCCCGGGCAGCTCGGCGCCTACTTCCCGTTCGGCCTCGGCGCCCGCGCCTGCCTGGGCACCCGGTTCGCGCTGCGCGAGACCACGGCGCTGCTGGAACTCCTGCTGCCGATGGGGCCGTTGATGTTCCGTTCGCGGCCGGCGGGGGCGGCGTACAGCATCACCGTACGGCCGGACGGGCCGACGCCGGCGGTGCTGGGCTGAGGCCTCCTACGGCGCGGAGCCGTCCGGCAGCCCAGGTAAGAAGCCGTCGGCGAGCTCCTCGCCCGCCAGGGCGGCGTCCACCCGGGCGCTGATGTGGGCCCGGGTGGTCGGGCAGTCGAGCGGGCGGTCCCGGCTGCACAGCAGCATGTGGGTGAGGACGGCCGCGGCGTGCTCCAGCCGGCGGGCGCGGGCGAGCATCCCGTCCCGCTGGGCGTGCAGCAGCGCCCTGCGCTCGGCCGCCTGCTCGCTGGCCAGTACGGCGGCGGTCCCGCCGACCGGGATCATCCCGTCCACGTGCCAGAGTTGGACCAGGGCGAGGCGTTCCAGCGCCTCCCGGTCGTAGTAGCGGACCCGGCCTCGGCGCGCGGCGGGGGCCACCAGGCCGCACTCCTCGTAGTAGCGCAGGGCCGGCACCGAGAGGCCGAAGGCCGTCGCGACCTCGGTGATCGAGTGGAGCTCCGCCATCTGCCGCCTCCTCCGTCGGGGGTGGGCCCCGACCGAATCATGCCCGGACCGGATCGCGTTCGGGCCGGGTCGTGTTCGGACCGGATCGTGTTCGGGCCGGGTTGCGCTCAAGTGCGCTTGAGCGAGAAAGCTTAGGCAAGCCTAACCTCTTGCCGAAGCGAAGGGCCCTCCCCTCATGCCGCCCACCGATGCGCCCGCCACCACCGCGCCGGCCACCGCCGTACCCGCGCCCGCCGTACCCGCGCCCGGCACACCCCGGGCCTCCGGAGCCCTGCTCGTGCTCGGCTTCGTCCTGCTCAGCCTCAACACCCGGGTCGCGTTCGGGCAGATCGGGCCGCTCGCGCCGGTCGCCGGGTGGGGACCGGGCACCGTGACGCTGCTCGCGCTGCTGCCGCCGCTGTGCATGGGCCTGTTCGCCCCGCTCGGCGCCCTGGCCCGGCGGCGGCTCGGCGAGGAGCGCGGACTGTTCTGGGCGAGCGTGCTGCTGCTGGTCGGAGCGGCGCTGCGGACGGCGGGCCTGCCCGGGCTGTACGCGGGCACGGTGCTGGTCGCGGTCGCGGTGGCGGTGGTGAACGTGCTGATCCCGGTGTTCGTCCGGGCCCGCTTCGCACCCCGGCGGATCGGCACCATGACGGGCGTCTACGCGCTGTCCATGGGCGCCGGTTCGGCGGTCGTCGCCGCGCTGGTCGCGCCGGTCGCGGACGCCTGGTCCTGGCAGGCCGCGATCGCGATCGCCGTCGTCCCGGCGGCCCTGGCGGCGGCCGGCCTGGTGCCGCAGCTGCGGGTCGCACGGGGGCTGCGGGCCGCACCGGAGCCGGCCGGGCCCGCCGCACCCGTCGGACGCCGACGGGTCGGGCGGACGGCGCTCGGCTGGAGCCTGACGGCCTTCTTCGGCGTCCAGACCCTGGTCTTCTACGCGACACTGGCCTGGCTGCCCACCCTCCTGGTCGACGCGGGACTGAGCCGGACCGCCGCCGGCACCGACCAGGCCGTGCTGATCCTCGGCCTCGCCGTCGGCGGGTTCCTCGCCCCGACCCTGGCCGCCGCCAGGGCCGACCAACGGCCGCACATCCTGGGCGTGGTGGCCGTCTGCGTCCTCGGTCTGCTCGGCCTGGTGCTCGCCCCGGCCGGCGGGGCCCCGCTCTGGGCCGCCGTCCTCGGCATCGGCATGGGCGGCGGACAGGCGCTCGCCGCCGTCCTGTTCGCCCGCCGGGGCACCGACCCGGAACACGTCGCCGCGCTCTCCACCATGGCCCAGACCTGGGGCTACCTGCTCGCCGCCACCGGCCCCGCGCTCGCGTCGGCGCTGCGCACCGCGAGCGGCACGTGGACCGCACCGTTGCTCGCGATGGCCGGCCTGCTGGCGACCGGCTGCGTCCTCGGACTGCGGGCGGGACGGGCTGTCACAAACCCGCGCCGGGATCCGTCGGACAGGTGACCGCACGGTCCACCCACCCGCTCGGAAGAAGAGGAACGCCACCATGAACACCCGCCCGATCACCGCCGAGGTCCCGCTGCGCCCGCGCATGGCCCAGGACCCGGTGGAGCTCGTCCCCGAGATCTCCGAGGTCTCGGCCGCGCTGTTCAAGGCCACCGGCAACGGGTCCGTCCCCCGGAGCACCATCAGCCTGGTCCAGCTGCGGGCCGGCCAGCTCGCCGGCAGCACCTACCTGACCGTCCTGCACACCGGATTCCTCCGCGCGGCCGGCGAGTCCGAGGAGCGGATCGCCTCGGTCGCCGGCTGGCCGGACTCGCCCTGGTTCACCGCCCCCGAGCGCGCGGCGCTCGCCCTGGTCGAGGCCGTCCTCCGGCCCAGCCCGCACGGCGAGCGGGTGTCGGACGCGCTGTACGCCGAGGTCGCCGGGCACTACGACGACAAGGCGCTGACCACGCTCATGCTCGCGATCGGCCAGGTCAACTTCTTCACCGCCATCGCCCTGGTCGCCAAGCCCGTCCCCGGCCGGTCCTTCACCGACCCCTGGGCCTGACCGGCTTGCACCCCTGCGGCCCGCCCGGCCGATCACCGGGCGGGCCGTTCCGGTCGACCGATCACCCGTCCCGGCATAGGCTGATCCGCGCCCGAACGGACTTTCGCCCGGTCGGGCCGAGGCGGGCCGACACACCGGAGGGGGCGTGCCCGCAGCACACGAAGGATCACAGGGGGGGACGGCGCCATGTCCGGGGAGCGGAAGAACGACCAGCACGACGAGTACGACCGACATGACCAGTACGACGAGGACGACGGCCACAGCGGGCACAGCGGGCACGACGGGCACAGCGGGCAAAGCGGGCACGCCGGAGTCCACGGGCACGACGGGCTTCACGGGCACGACGGGCTCCAGCCGCAGGACGGCTACGGCGCCCACCGGGAGTACGACGAACTCGCCGACGACGACGTCCGGTACGAGCCGTTCGACGAGGACGAGGGACAGGACGACGGCGGGGCCCCGCGCGGATCGACCGCGCGCCGGGTCGTGATGGTGGCGGCCGGCGGGGTCTTCGCCGCCCTGCTGGCGGTCGGCGGCTACGGCGCCTACAACGTGCTGAACGCCGTGACGGACAACGGCCCGTCCGGCGGCCACCAGGGCCCCGGCGCCGTGTCGAAGGCCCCGCAGGACCCGCCGACCGCCGAGCAGGCCGAGGCGGCGGCCAAGGAGTTCCTGGCCGCCTGGAGCCGCGGCGACATCGCGGCCGCCGCCGGTCTGACCGACCGGCCGGAGACCGCCCGCGCCGCGCTGACCGCCTTCCAGGAGCAGGTGGGCCCCCGCTCGCTCGCCCTGACCGGGACGGGCCGCTCCCAGGCCGACTCCCCGAGCGAACCGGCCCTGGGCTTCCGGGTGAAGGCGGAGTTCGAGGGCACCCCGGACGCCTGGGAGTACGACGGCGTGCTGAGCGTCGTCCGCTCCCAGGACGGCCGGCCCGTGGTGCGCTGGAAGCCGTCCGTGATCCACCCGCAGCTCGCCCAGGGCGGGACCATCGCGGTGAAGGCACTGCCCAACGCCGTCTCCAAGCCCACCGACCGCAAGGGCCGGCCGCTCGACACCTTCCCGTCGCTGCGCGCCGTCCTCCCCCAGATCGCCCCGCCGGACGGCGCCGCCACCGTCACCGGCCGGGCCGTGGTGCTCTCGGGCCCGGGCGGCGGCGGCAGCGAGCCGGAGCAGTTGTTCGTGCTGACCCCGCCGAGCGCCCCGCAGGTCAAGCTCACCCTGGACGCCGACCTGCAGCAGGTGGCCGAGGAGGCGGTCAAGCAGCAGTCGGCGAACGGCAATCCGGCCTCCCTGGTGGCCGTCCAGCCGAGCACCGGGAACATCCTGGCGATGGCGTACGCCCCGCAGGGCGGCTTCAACCGCGCGATCGCGGGCGGCCAGGCGCCCGGCTCGACGATGAAGGTGATCACCGCGGCCGCCCTGCTGGAGGCCGGGGTCGGCCCGGACACCGCGGTGCCCTGCAAGGCCACCACCTACTCGCCGCGCGCCTGGCACAACGACGAGCCCGGCGACTTCCCGTCCTACACGCTCGCCGACGACTTCTCCCACTCCTGCAACACCGGCTTCATCGACAAGGGACTGGAGAAGCTCCAGCCCGGCACCCTGGGCGCGGTGGCCCGCGACCAGTTCGGCCTCGGGCTGGAGTGGCACATCGGCGTCCCGAGCCGGGACGCCACCGTCCCGGCGCCCGGCAACAAGGACGAGGCCGCGGCCTCGTACATCGGCCAGGGCCGGATCCAGGCCAACTCGCTGGCGATGGCCTCGGTCGCCGCCACCGTGCAGAGCGGGACGTTCCGCCAGCCCGTGCTGCGCGAGGACGCCAAACGGGCGACGGCACCCGGCAAGCTCCCGGCCGACGTCGCCAGGGACCTGCGCGCCATGATGGCGAAGACCGCCACCCAGGGCACCGCCCGTACCCCGATGGCTGGCCTGTCCGGCCAGATCGGTGCCAAGACCGGCACCGTCGAGGCCGGCGGCCAGGCCAACAACAGCTGGTTCATCGCCTACCGCGGCGACCTCGCCGTCGCCGCCGAGGTCGAGGGCGGCGGGCACGGCTTCAGCGCGGCGGGCGTGGCCGCGGCCCAGGTGCTGAAGGCGGGCGGCAAGGGCTGAGCCGACCGCCCCCGGCCGCCGGCCGGGGCGGCACGGCCGGCGCGCACCGCCCGCGTGCGCGCCGGGGCGCGTGCGCGGGGGTGGATTGGAGCAAGTGCTGTGGCGCGGAACGTTGTTCAGGCGGTGCCTTCGCCGTGGATCAGGCGGAGGTCCGGCACGCCGGGGAACGGAGGGGTGTGCTCCGCCTCCCGTTCGGCGATCAGGTCGGCCAGCATCCGGGCGCCCATCGCGCGGAACCCGGCCTTGCGCTCCTCGTCGGCCTCCTCCTCGCCCGGATAGAGGATGGCGTGGACGGCCCCGTGCTCGTCGTCCCAGGTGTAGCTGCGGTACGGCGGCGGGCCGGGCTCGCCCGTCCCTTCGGCTTCGCCCGTCCCTCCGGTCTCGCACGTCGTTCCGGTCTCGTCCGTCATGGGAACCTCCGGTGGTCTTCCTCGGGTGGTCTTCCGGTATGGGCAACGATGCGGGAGCAAAAAGGGCCCGGCCCCGCCGCGGCCGTCCGCCGTCCGCCGTGCGGGCGAGGCGGTGCGCGGCGGTGCGGGACGCGGCGGGCACACGCGGGCACGCACGGCCGCCGGTGAATCCGGACAGCTTCCGCGGGGCCAACTTCCGTATGCCGACCGTCCACTTAACGGCACGTCAGCGCTTGATAGCGTCGACCGGGACGCCGCGTCACCACGGCGCCGCACCTCCCACGAAACGAGAGAGCGCCACATGGCCCCCAGGACGATCCGCCGAGCCGTCATCCCCGCCGCCGGCCTCGGCTCCCGCCTCCTGCCGCTGACCAAGGCCACGCCGAAGGAGATGCTGCCCGTCGGCGACAAGCCGGTCATCGAGCACACCGTGCGCGAGCTGATCGAGAGCGGCATCACCGACATCACCATCGTCGTGAACGGCGACAAGGGCCTGATCCAGGAGCACTTCCGCCCCAACCCCGTCCTGGTCGAGCAGTTGCGCCGGGACGGCAAGGCGGCCTTCGCGGCGGCGGTCGAGGAGGTCGGCGAGCTGTCCCGCAAGGGCCACATCAGCTACCTCTACCAGCACGGCCCGTACGGCAACGGCACCCCGGTGCTCAACGCCGCCCGGCACTTCGGCGACGAGCCCTGCCTGGTGCTCTGGCCCGACGACGTCTTCGTGGCCGAGGTCCCCCGCGCGCAGCAGCTGATCCGGGCGTACGAGCAGACCAACGCGCCGGTGCTCGCGCTGATGCCGATGGCTCCCGAGGACTCCTACCGCTACGGCGTGCCGGTGGTGAAGGAGGACCTCGGCGGCGGCTCGCTGCGGATCACCGGTCTGGTCGAGAAGCCGAAGCCGGCCGACGCGCCCTCCTCGTACGCGGCGATCGGCGGCTACGTCATCACTCCCGGCATCGTCGACGAGCTGCGCGAACTGACGCTCCGCTGGCACGAGAAGCCCGAGGACGAGGTCTACCTGACCGACGCCATCAACGCCTACGCGGCGCGGCGCGCGGTCTACGGGCAGGTCATCGCCGGCACCTGGTACGACACCGGCAACCCCGCCGCCTACCTGCGCGCCCAGTTCGCCGCGGCGCTCGCCAACCCCGAGTACGGCCCCGATCTGCGCCGGCTCGCCGCGGAGCTCTCCCCGGCCGTCGCCGGCTAGGCGGTACCGCCCGCGCCCGGGTGGGGGGCTTCCCCCCCGCAGGCTGGGGGGCCCC
>NZ_JBHVJT010000005.1:173262-182368 GCF_042798815.1 Kitasatospora sp. NPDC057738
GCGCCCCCCCCCGTTCTTCTCCTGCGGTTTTTTCCCCCCCCTCCCCCTCTGGTCCCCCCCTGCGTGGGGTGGGGGGTCCCCCCCGCCAGCCGGTGGGCGGAGCCCCGCCGGCCGGCGGTCCGGCAGGTCAGTAGTCCGGCAGGTCGAAGTCGAGCGCCGCCCGGAAGGCCGCCTCCAGCTTCGGGTCGGACTGCCCGAGGTTCGTGACGGCCTCGGACCGGGCCTTCCGGTCCCCGGTCACGTCGAGGATCGCCTGGTTGGCGGCCACGTGGTCGCGCAGCCGCCGCTCGTACGCGGGGTAGGCCGCGCGGTGGTCGCCGTCGGCCGCGCGCAGTTCGCCAGCCAGGACGTAGGCGGCGGTCAGCGCCACGCTGGTGCCCTGGCCGGTGGCCGGGGAGCAGCAGTAGCCGGCGTCGCCGAGCAGGACGACGCGGTCGTTGGACCAGCGGTCCATCCGGATCTGGGCGACGACGTCGTAGTGGAAGGCGTCGGACTCCCGCATCGCCTCCAGGAAGCGCGGCAGCTCCCAGCGCGCGTGGGCGGAGCGCTCGGCCACCAACTGCCGCTGGCGGGCCGGGTCGCGCGGGAGCATGTCGTCGATCGGCTCGTCGCTGTGGAAGCCGACGAAGACGCGCAGTTCGCTGTTGCCGCGGACGGTCATCGCCATGCAGAACCAGTTCGGGTCGTCGCCGTCCCGGTGGGCGATCTCCCAGCGGTCGAGACCGAGGTGGTTGGGCGCGCTCCAGCCGGCGACGTAGGTGTTGATGGGGTGGAGGTAGTCCGCCTCGGGGCCGAAGACGAGGCGCCGGGTGTTCGAGTGCAGGCCGTCGGCGCCGACGACCAGGTCGAAGGAGCGCTCGGTGCCGCCGCGGAACCGGACGTCGACGCCTTCCGGGTGCTGCGCCAGGGTGGCGATCGAGTCGTCGAAGCGGTACTCGACGCCGGGCCCGGCGGTCCCGGCGGTCCCGTCACCCGCGGCGGTCCCGTCACCCGCGGCGCCACCGTCCGCTCCGGCGATCAGCTCGGCGAGTTCGTCGCGCAGGATCTCCACGTCCGGGCCGCCGATCGGCCCGCCGGTGGCCGTCCACTCGGTGGTGCTGCGCAGCTCGCGGCCGTCCGCGTCGACCACGGACATCCCGCGCAGCCCGGTCCGGCGGGCCCGGACCTCCTCCAGCAGCCCCATCCGCTCGACCACCGTCAGGGCGGCGCCGCGGATGTCCACCGCCTGCCCGCCGCCGCGCAGCGAGGGGGCCCGCTCCACGACCGTGACGTGGAAGCCGTAGCGGTTCAGCCAGTGGGCGAGCGCGGTGCCGGCGATCCCGGCGCCGGAGACCAGGACCGAGGTGGGGCGGGTGCCGGAGTGCGGCCGGATGCTGTTGGACATGGTGACCTCCCGTGGGTTGCTCCGTTTCAACACCAGCGTGGGCCGGGGCACTTGCACCGCGCGGACAGGACGCGGACGCGGCGCTGTCACCGCTGACAGGACACCGGCGGCGCGCTGACAGGACGGCGCCCGCTCAAGCCTCGGCGGGGCGCCGTGACCGATCGGTGGACGGTGTGTCATGAATCTGCAACAGCGCCCCCACCAGGCCCGATACGAATTGCCCGGGCACCGGACGGCCCGTATGGTGCTCGGACGCCGTCGCGCGGACGGCTCGGGGGACGCACGAGGGGGAACCATGGCGCAGGGGTCGGGGTACGCGATCCAGGCCGGCGGGGCCGAGGGCCAGGCGAAGGCGCTGGACAAGGCGTCCGGGGACGAGGGCACGATCGGGACGGCGATCAGCGATCCGGTGTGCTACACCGCTGACGTGTTCGGGGGTGAGGACGTCGATCCGGCGTACCAGAACTTCAGCAGCTCCTGGCAGGCGCAGAGCGCGACGATCAAGAGCGCGCTGAGCGAGCTGGCGGGCAAGGTCCGCGGTTCCTCGGCCGGCTACCAGTCGGCCGACGGCGCCGTGGTGAAGGACCTCGTGGCGGCCTCGGGCAGCGGCGGGTACCGGCCCTTCGGCTGAGTCCGGCACACGGGCCGCGGCCGAACACGCGGCTGTACGCGTGTCCGCACGCGCGGCCGAACGCGCGGCTGTACGCGCAGCCCGGCGGCCGACGAGGAGCCGACGGGCAGCGGCAGGAACCACACCACGGGCAATGGGAACGGAGCGAACGAGCCGCCATGGCAGGCGAATCCACCACGCAGCGCTGCAAGGCGCTGAGCGACCGGTTGAAGGACGTCCGCGAGGCGGACAGCAAGAACGGGCTGATCTCCGCGATCAAGGGAGCCCTCGCGGTCCACGCGCCGGTCGGGGACCCGGGCACCATCGAGGCCACCGGCAACCGCTACAAGAACGCGGCCGCCGACTCGAACCAGCTCCACCAGGACGTCCTGGCGGTCGCCACCGCCGGGCTGCCGGACGTCTGGACCGGTTCCACGGGGGCGAAGGCCGCCGAGGTGGTGGCCGCCGCGGCCCGCGCCGTCGACGAGCAGACCAGCGCGCTCCACAACGGCGGGATAGCCCTGCTCCGCCTCGCGGACGCGCTGCGCAACGCCCAGGGCCAGGACAGCGCCGCGCGGTCCGCGCTCCAGCAGGTGCTGGGCTCGCTGGGCAGTGAGGACGGCTGGTTCGACGACTGGTTCGAGGGCGACGACGAGGAGGCGGCGCGCAAGAAGGCGCAGCAGGCCGCCGTGCCCCAGGTCGACGCGATGCTGAGCGCAGCCAAGCGCGCCGACGAGGCCGCCCGTGCGGCGGCCCGCGACCTGAACAAGCTGGCCTCCGAGGCCCGCGCGGGCAAGATGAAGACCGGCGCGGTCACCGCCGCCGACAAGCTCGTGCTGGCCGAGACCTCCGGTCCGGACGGTCCGACCGAGCTGAACGAGCTGTTGACCGCCAACGACATGAAGCGGTCCGGCGAGTACCTGGACAAGATGAACGAGAAGGACCGGGCGGACTTCGAGAAGCTGCTCGCCGACTCCAAGTCCCCGCAGGAGCGCGCGTATCTGATGAAGGCGCTGGCGGCCGGTCACAACATGGACGAGATCCGCGCGTTCCAGGGCAAGATCCACGGCAAGGACCCGGAGTGGCTCCGGACGCACCTGACGCCCGTCCACACCGAGGACGACGACACCACCAGCGGCGGGACCAACGACGACGGTTCCAACAAGAACACGGACGAGGTCACCTTCGACGGCGCCCGCTGGCAGCAGGCGAACACCGAGGGCACCTGCGTCGCCTCCTCCACCGTCACCGCCCGGGCGATGGTCGACCCGCTCTACGCGCTGGACCTGACCGGCGGGCCGACCGGCCAGGAGGACGACCCGGCGGCGTTCCAGCAGCGGCTGCTGGCCGAGCAGCACCGGGTGCACCAGGAGGGCGACGGCGGCGACAACTGGGACGGCATGGGGGCGGACGGCAAGGAGAAGGTGCTGGAGAAGGAGGTCAGCCCGCACACCGGCGCCGACTTCGACTACAAGAAGATGCCGAACCCCGACGACCGGCGCGAGCTCCTGCCGGACATCGAGAAGGCGGTCGCCGACGGCAAGCCGGTGCCGGTCGGGGTGGAGGGCTACGACAAGGACGGCAAGCGGTCGGGCCACGCCATGATGATCGTCGGCCAGGAGGGCAACATGCTGCAGATCTACAACCCGTGGGGCACCACCACCTGGGTCAGCGAGGACGACTTCGTCAACGGCCGCATGGGCGGCGCCTCGGACAACCGGCTGCCCACCGCCTACGCCGTCCACCTGCCGAAGTGACCGGGACGGTACGGGTGTTCACGAGGATGCCGGTCCGGGCGGCGGCGCTGGCGGCCGTCCTGGCGGCCGGGCTGTCGGCCTGCGGGCAGGACACGAGGGCCGCGCGGAACGGGCCGGAGCGCGGCCGGGTGCTCGGCGCGCAGGAGCGCTCGGTCGACCTCGCCGTCGGCGAGCGCTTCACGGTCGCCGTCCCGGACAACACCTCGGCCGGCGACCGCTGGAGCGTCGTGGACCCGAGGCCGGACGCCGCCGTCGCCGCCCTGGCCGACGAGCGGCTCGACCTCCCGGAGAAGTCGAAGACCTCGGACGGCGTCGGCGGCACCCGCTTCTACACTTTCGAGGCCAAGGGCCGCGGGACCACCGCCGTCACCCTCCTCAACTGCTTCCGCAGCTACTGCAACCTGCCCGCCCCCAGCGACGAGAACAGGAAACTGGTCGTGCGCAACACCTACACGGTGACGGTCCGATGAGCCCCGACGACCGCTTCCGCCCCAGGACGGACGACGAGCTGCGGCAGCTCGACGTGTCCGCCATGCTCCGCTACGGCCTGGCCTTCGCCGGCCCGCACCGGGCCGCGCTGTTCGGCGAGGGCGCCATCGCGGCCGCGCTGGCCGCCGACCGGCTGGGGGTGCTCCCCCGGTCGCTCGCCTTCCTCGCCGAGGTGGTGCGCAGCGGCGGCGCCCGCTACGCCGCCGACCTCCCCGAGCCGCTCCCGGGGACGGAACCGGCCCGGCTCGCCCGCGACTGGCTGGGTTCGGCGGCCACCACCGTCACCACCGTCGACGGCGACCAGTTGCTCGCCCGCTGGCTGGAGGCCGTCGCGGAGATCCTGGGACTGCGCCGGGACGTCCGCGGCGGAGCGGGGGGCTGAGGGGCGGCCCGGCCCGGGGCCGGTCCTGCGGATCGGGGTGAAACGGAGCGTTACTGCTTGACAGGGTGCGTAATACTGTAACGCGGTACGCCCGCGGACCACGGCCGCGCGGCCCCGCCGGGTCCCTGTCCCCGCAGCTCGGAGCAGCACATGCACCCCTTCCTCGACCACCCCGGGCCGCTCGCCTTCGCGCACCGGGGCGGTGACCTCGGGCGCCCCGAGAACTCGTTCGCCGCCTTCGAGGCCGCCGTCGCGCTCGGGTACCGCTACCTGGAGACGGATGTTCACGCCACCGCCGACGGCGTGCTGGTGGCCTTCCACGACTCACGCCTCGACCGGGTCACCGACCGCGCCGGGGCGGTGGCGGAGCTGCCCTGGGAGGCCGTCAGGCGGGCCCGGATCGGCGGGACCGAGCCGGTGCCGCTGCTGGAGGACCTGCTCGGCGCGTTCCCCGGGGCCCGCTTCAACATCGACGTCAAGGCGGCGCCGGCCGTCGGTCCGCTGGTCGAGGCGATCCGCCGGACCGACGCCTGGGACCGGGTCTGCGTCGGCGGCTTCTCCGACACCCGGCTGGCCGCCGTCCGCGCCGCCGGCGGTCCCCGGCTGGCCACCTCGCTCGGCCCCCGCGAGGTTGCCCGGCTGCGGCTGCGTTCGCTGGCCGAATCGTTCCTGCCGTCCGCCGGTCCGGGGCCGCTGTCCCGGCGCCGGGGGGCGCCGTTCGCCGGGCTGTGCGCCCAGGTGCCGGAGCGTCACCGGGGCGTCCGGGTGGTCGACCGGGCCTTCGTCCGCACCGCCCACCGGCTCGGGCTCCAGGTGCACGTCTGGACTGTGGACGATCCCACACGGATCAGGTCTCTCCTCGACTTGGGCGTGGATGGCATCATGGCCGATCGCATCGACGTCCTGCGGGACGTCCTCGGCGAGCGCGGCTGCTGGACGGACGGCAGTACCGGCTCCAGCACGGTGATGGGAACCCCATGAGCACCACGAACTCGGCGACGCACCTGCCGGACGACCCACCGACCGATCCCGCCGCCGGCCCCGCGGCCGCCGACGACGACGGACGGGCCCTGCGCCGGATACAGTTCGGCTGGTACGTCAACGACTGGGCCAACGCCGCCTTCTCGGCCACCGTCCTGACAGTGTTCCTCGGCCCGTACCTGACCTCCGTCGCCAAGGACGCCGCCGACGCGGCCGGCAATGTGCACCCGCTCGGCCTGACGATCCGTGCAGGATCGTTCTTCCCCTACACGGTCTCCTTCTCCGTGCTGCTCTCGGTCGCGGTGATGCTGTTCACCGGCACGGTCGCCGACCGCACCGGACGGCACAAGGAACTGATGTGCGGCTTCGCGTACCTCGGCTCGCTCGCCACGATGGGGATGTTCCTCCTCCAGGGCGACCGCTACCTGCTCGGCGGCGCGCTGCTGGTGGTCGCCAACATCTCGTACGCGGTCTCGGTCGCGCTCTCCTACGCCTACCTGCCCGGCCTGGCCTCCCCAGACGAACGCGACAAGGTCTCCTCCAAGGGCTGGGCCTACGGCTACGCGGGCGGCGGACTGCTGCTGATCGCCAACCTGGCGCTCTTCCAGGGCCACGACGCGTTCGGCCTGGACTCCGGCACCGCCGTGCGGATCTGCCTCGCCTCGGCCGGCCTGTGGTGGGCGCTGTTCACCGTCGTCCCGATGCTGCGGCTGCCCTCCCGGGCCGGCATCGCCCCCAGCCCCACCGCCGCCCCGGCCGAGGACGGCGAGCCCGCCGGCGGCAGCCTGCGCCAACTCGCCGACACCCTGCGCGGCATGCGCAAGCACCCGCTCACGCTGCTCTACCTCGCCGCCTTCCTCTGCTACAACGACGGCATCCAGACCGTCGTCTCCCAGGCCTCGCTCTACGGCAGCGAGGAACTCGGCATGGAGCAGACCTCGCTGGTCACCGCCGTCCTCCTGGTCCAGGTCGTGGCGATCGGCGGCGCCCTGCTGCTCGGCCGGATCGCCCACCGGTACGGCGCCAAGCGGACCATCCTCGGCTCGCTGGTCGGCTGGGTCGTCACGCTGGCCCTGGGCTACTTCATGCCCGCCCACCAGCCCGCCTGGTTCTACGTCCTGGCCTGCATGATCGGCCTGGTGCTCGGCGGCAGCCAGGCGCTCTCGCGCTCCCTGTTCTCCCACCTCGTCCCGCCGGGCAAGGAGGCCGAGTACTTCAGCTTCTACAAGGTCAGCGACCGCGGCACCAGCTGGATGGGCCCGCTGGTCTTCGGCCTCGCCTACCAGATCACCGGCAGCTACCGCTCGGCGATCATCTCGCTGCTGATCTTCTTCGTCATCGGTTTCGTCGTCCTGCTGAAGGTGCCGGTCCGCCGCGCCATCGAGGCCGTCGGCAACCCGGTGCCCGAACGGCTCTGACGGCGCCTCCGACGGCTCGCACGACGACCCGGGCCCGGCCGCTCCCCCGACCGATCGGGGGAGCGGCCGGGCCCGGAGTGCTTCCGGCGCTCGGTGCCGCGCGTCAGCCGGTGATCATCGTCCTGCCTTCGATCGTCGTCCAGCCGCCCCAACCGCCCGGGACCGGGTCGGCCTTGTAGGTGACGTGGTTCAGGGCGCCGTTCTGCCCGGTGGCGAAGAGGTCCAGCACGCCCGCCGTGGCGTTGAACGTCACGGTCGGGAAGCGGCCGGTGGTGAACTTCCAGTCCCCGACGGAGGTCCAGTCGCGCCACCGCTTGTCGTCGGGCTGCCACTCGGCGCGGGCGAGGACACCGTCACCGCCGACCACGAACAGCTTGAAACCGCCGGTGGCGGGGTCGAAGACCACCGACGGCGAGCCCGCGAACTGCCGGCCGGGGATCTCGTACCAGCCGCTCCACTTCGTCATGCCCGGCGTGTAGTACGCGTGCGCGACGACCCCGCTGGTCCGGGTGGCGAAGACCTCCACGGTCCTGGTGACCGGGTTGTAGGCGGACGTGGGACTGCCGGAGAACGTCCAGCCGGAGTCCTGGGCGTACCAGTCGCGCCAGCCCTGGCCGTCCGACTTCCAGTAGGTCTGCTTGAGCACGCCGTCGCTGTTGATCGCGGACAGCTCGATGCCACCGGTGGAGGGGTTGTACACGGCGCTCGGGCTGCTCACGAACTCCCCGTTGCCGCGGAGGTCGGTCCAGCCGCTCCACCCCGTCGTGCCCTGGGTGTAGTACGAGTGCGCGACGAGCCCGGTGGTCCGGGTGGCGAAGACCTCCGCGGTCCTCGTCGCCGGGTTGTAGACGGCGGTGGGGCTGCCGGTGAACCTCGGGCCGCGGTCCTGGAAGTACCACTCGCGCCAGCCCTGGCCGTCCGGCATCCAGTAGGTCTGGGACAGCACGCCGTCCGTGCCGATCGCGAACAGCTCGGTGCCGCCGGTGGAGGGGTTGTACAGCGCGGTGGGAACGCTCGCGAACTCCCAGTCGCCACCGACCTGCGCCCAGCCGCTCCAGGTCGTGCCGTCCGGGCTGGTGGAGAACACCACGTGGTGGTTGCTGTCGACGGCGAAGACCGTGGAGATCTTCCGGACCGGGTCGTAGACCGAGCTGCGGGCGGCCGGGTTGGCCGTGACGGTGTCCCACCAGCCGCCGCGGACCTGGTCGATCCACCCGCCGAGGTCGTCGACGCGGGAGGAGTACGCGCCGGTGCGGGTCTCGGTGGCGGGCACGCCCAGGCAGCCGCCCTGCCAGGAGCGGGAGGCCACGGCCACCAGCTCGGCCCTGCCGTTGACCTGGCGGATCGCCGGGGCGCCGGTGTCGCCCTTGCAGACCGCCGCGCCGCCGGTACCGGTGGTGCCGATGCCCGTCGGGCTCACGGTGTCGAGGCTGAACGCGCCGCTGTGCAGCTTGTTCGTGATCCACTCGGCCTTGGTCCGGCCGTACCCGGGCACCCGCAGCGTCTCCCCGGCGCTGGGGGCGGTGGTGGCGACCGCGATCGGGGCGATGTCGGTGACGGGCTTGGCCAGCCGGGCGAGGACCAGGTCACGGTCCTGGCGCGGCGCCAGCTCCACGACCTCCGTCACCGTGCCCGCGCCGGTCGTCAGGTCGGTGCGGCCGATGGTGGCGGTGGTCTTCCACTTGGGCGCGCCCGCCGCGAGGGCCTGCGGCTGCGCCGGGTCGTCGGAGAAGCAGGAGGCCGCGGTGGCCACCCAGTAGCGGTCCACCAGCACGCCGGTGCAGGCGCGCACGTTGTCGCCGATCACCAGGCGCGCGGTGTAGGCGTAGGTGCCGTCGGCGGCCGGGTCGCCGACCACGGCGCCGGCCGGGGTGAAGGTGCTCAGCGTGCCGGCGGCAGCGGCCGCGACCAGCACGCCGGCCCGCCAGGAGCGGACCTGGGACTTGCGGGACATGAGGGATCTCCCTGGAACGTTCGGGAAGGAGGGCACGCCGCAGGTGCGCGGGGTGCGCAGGAGGTTCACCGGCCGGGGCGGGGGGGGGGGGGAAGCAGGTGGTTGGGTGGAGGGGGGGGGAGGGGGAGGGG
>NZ_JBHVJT010000005.1:182378-187669 GCF_042798815.1 Kitasatospora sp. NPDC057738
CTGGCTGGGGCGCGGCCCGCCCCGCGCTCGGCGGGGCGGGCCGCGGACGGCACGGCGGGGATCAGACCGAGGGGCCGCCGCGGAAGCGGGCCCAGGTGGGGCCCGCCGGATCGAAGGACCACAGGGTGTTGCCGGAGTCCCGGACGTAGGTGACCGGGTGCTTGGTGACCGGGTCGAGCACGGTGTGCGGGACGGAGTCCCCGGCCAGGGTGCGGGCGAACGGCGTCAGCGTGCCGGTGGAGAAGTCCAGCGCGTTCAGCTTGTAGTCCGGGCCGTTGACGTACACCACGGTCCGCTTGCCGGCCTCGTCGGCGAACGCGACCGGGTCGGTGGCGGCCACCGGGCCGTGGTCGCGCCAGCCGGGACCCCACGGATCGGCGGACCACAGGTGGTGGGCGGTGTCGCGGACGAACGTGGTGAAGTGCCCGGTGGCGGGGTCCACGACCGTCGAGGGGACGGCGTCCGGGGCCATCGCCGTGCCGGACGTGGTCAGGGGGAACTCGACCCGGCCGGCGCTGCGGCGGTCGATGTAGTTCAGCCGGTTGTTCGGCCCGTTGAAGAAGACCACGACGTGGCCGTCGTTCGGGTTGACCACCGGCACCGGGTCGGTGGCGGCCAGGCCGCCGTAGTCGTACCAGCCCTCGCCCTGCGGGTCCACCGACCACAGGTGGTAGGCGGTGTCCCGGACGAAGGTGACCAGGTGCTTGGTGGTCGGGTCCACGACCGTGCGCGGCACCGCGTCGGGGGCCAGCGCCGTCCCGGCCGGGGTCAGGACGAAGGGGGTCCAGTGCTTGGTGGTGCGGTCGTAGGACCAGAGCTTGTTGTCCGGCCCGTTGACGTACACCATCACATGGCTGTCGGCCGGGTCGGCGGCCGGGGTGGCGATCGCCGTGGGGCGCGCGGCGGCGTAGCCGCCCAGGTCGGACCAGCCCTCGCCCAGCGGGTCGTACGACCACAGGTGGTTGCTGCTGTCCTGGACGAAGGTCAGCGGATGGTTGGTGGCCGGGTCGACCACCGTGAACGGCGACGACTTCACCACGGTCCCCGAGGGGGTGGAGTTCCTGGTCCTGGTGATCCACGGACCGAGGTCGTCGACCCGGGAGGCGTACGCGCCGGTGCGGGTCTCGGCGGCGGGGGTGTCCAGGCATCCGCCCTGCCAGGAGCGGGAGGCCACGGCCACCAGCTCGGCCTTTCCGTTGACCTCGCGGACCACCGGGGCGCCGGTGTCGCCCTTGCAGACCGCCGCACCGCCCGTCCCCGTGATGCCGACGCCGGTCGCGCTCACCGTGTCGAGGCTGAACGCCCCGGTGTGCGCCTTGTCCGGGACCCACTCGGCCTTGGTGCGCCCGAAGCCGGACACCCGCAGCGACTGCCCGGCCGTCGGCGCGGCGGTGCCCACGTCCAGCGGCGTGACGCCGTCGACGGGCGAGGCGAGGCGGGCCATCACCAGGTCACGGCCCTCGGCCTTCACCAGCTCGACCACCTGGGCCGACTTCGCGCCGATGGTGGCGGTGGTGTTCCACTTCGGCGCGCCGTCGGCGAGCGTCTGCGGCTGCGCCGGGTCGTCGGCGAAGCACGACGCCGCACTGAGCAGCCAGTACTGGTCGATCAGCGCGCCGGTGCAGCCGCGCAGGTGGTCGCCGACGACGATCCGCGCGGCGGTGGCGGAGGCGCTGTCGGCCGCCGTGTCGCCGGAGACGGCACCGGCCGGGGCGAAGGTGGTCAGCGTGCCGGCGGCGGCCGCCGCCACGGCGGCCAGCACACCCGCCCGCCGGGAGCGGAACTGGGACTTGCGGGACATGCGGACTTTCCCTTCGAGCGGGCCTGCGGGGACCCGCGGGGGCGGTCGGTCTCGTGCCGACGGCCCCCGCGGGGCGGGTGCGGGGCGGGTCAGCCGGTGGTGGCGGCGATGCCCTGGATGGCGCTGCTGTCGACCTTGTAGAAGGTGGTCCAGCTGCCGTCGGCCTTCTTGTCGGCGGTCCAGATCGCGTCGTCGGTACCGAGGGCGAACAGCCGGACGGTGTCGCCGATCGTGGTGGTGGCGACCTGCTTGACGCCCAGGACGCCGGGCACCTGGTCGAAGGTGGTCCAGGGGCCGTTGGCGGTGCTGTCGGTGGTCCAGATCTGCTGGTCGCCGCCGACGGCGAACAGACGCACCGTGCTGCCGATCGTGGTGGCGGCGATGTGCCGGATGGAGCTGCTGGCGATCTGCTCGAAGGTGGTCCACGTCCCGGCGGTGTAGTCGCCGGTGGTGGTCCAGATCGTGTCGTCGCCGCCGATCGCGAACAGGCGCACGGTGTTGCCGACGGCGGTGGCGGTCACCTGCTTGATGGAGCTGCTGGGCAGGGCCTCGAACCCGGTCCAGGTGCCGGTGGTGTAGTTGCCCGCGGCGGTGTAGATGCGCTGGTCGCCGCCGATCGCGTACAGCCGGACCGTGTCGCCCATGGCGACGGCGGTCACCTGCCGCATGCCGCTGTTGTTCGGCACGGGCTGGAGCGGGCTCCAGTTGCCGGTGGTGGTGTTCTTCGCGGCGGTCCAGATCCGCTGGTCGCCGCCGATCGTGAACAGGCGCACCGTGTCGCCCATCGTGACCGCGCTGACCTGACGCGTGCCGGTGCTGTCCGGCACCGCATCGAAGGTGCCCCACACGTTCGTGGTGTACGCGCCCTCGTTGGTCCAGATCTTGCTGTCCCCGCCGAGCGCGAACAGCTCGCTGGCCGGGCGGGAGGCCTTCACCTGCTTGACCCAGGCGCCGAGGTCGTCGACCCGGGAGCTGTAGGCGCCGGTGCGGGTCTCGGTGGCCGGGGTGCCCAGGCAGCCGCCCTGCCAGGAGCGGGAGGCCACGGCGACCAGCTCGGCCTTTCCGTTGACCTCACGGATCGCCGGGGCACCGGTGTCGCCCTTGCAGACCGCCGCGCCACCGGTGCCGGTGATGCCGATGCCGTTCGCGCTCACGGTGTCGAGGCTGAAGACACCGGTGTGGAGCTTGCCCGGCACCCACTCGTCCTTGGTCCGGCCGAAACCGGGAACACGCAGCGACTGCCCGGCCGTCGGCGCGGAGGTCGCCAGCGGCAGCACCGCGACACCGTCCACCGCCGTGGCCAGACGCGCCATCACCAGGTCACGGTCCGAACGCGGCACCAACTCGGCCACCTGCGCCGACTTCGCGCCCACCGTCACGGTCGTCTTCCACTTCGGCGCACCCGCGGCGAGCGCCTGCGGCTGCGCCGGATCGTCGGAGAAGCACGACGCGGCCGTGACCACCCAGTAGTGGTCGACCAGCGCACCCGTGCAGCCGCGCAGGTTGTCACCGATCACCAGCCGCGCGGTGGAGGCGTAGGAACCGTCGGCGGCCGTGTCGCCGACCACGGCGCCGGCCGGCGTGAAGCTGCTCAGCGTGCCGGCGGCGGCGGCCGCGACCAGCACACCCGCCCGACGGGCGCGGACCTGGGAGTTGCGGGACATCAGGAATTCCCCCTGAGGAGTACGAGAAGTGGGTGCCCCGCCGGACCGGCGGCCGGATGGCGGCCGGCCCGGCGGGACGTGGTGCGGGCCGGGTCAGCCGGTGGTGGCGGCGGTGATCGCCTTGACACCGGTGATGCCGCCGGGGACCTCGCCCCACGGGGTCCACCGGCCGGCGTTGTAGTCGGCGTCGCGGTTGTAGACCTTGTCGTCCTCGTTGATGGCCACGACGTGGACGACGTTGCCCTCGGCGCTGCTGCTGATCGCCTTCAGGTGGTTGTCGCTGACCTTGGTCCAGGCGGGGTCCCAGCGGCCGGCGTCGAAGTTGCCGTTGGTGCTGAAGAGGGAGCCGTCCGAGCCGATGATCTGCAGGTCGACGATGTTGCCGCGGGCAGCCGCCGTGATGCCCTTGACGCCGGCGGCATCACCTGGAATGACACCCCACGGGGTCCAGCTGCCGTCGGGCCGGTTGTCGCGGGTGTAGACCTTGTCGTCCTCGTTGATGACGAAGACGTGGACGACGCCGTCGGCGGTGGTGGCGCTGGTGATCGCCTTCAGGTTGTTGACGCTGACCAGCTCCCAGGAGCCGACCCACCGGCCGGCCGTGTAATCGGCCTGGGTGCTGTACAGGGAGCCGTCGACGCCGATGATCTGCAGGCTGACGGTGTTGCCCCGGGCGGTCGCGGTGACGCCCTTGACCCCGACCGCACCGCCCGGGACCTCGCCCCACGGGGTCCAGTAGCCGCCGACCTTGCCGTCACGCGTGTAGACCTTGCCGTCCGAGCCGACGACGAAGACGTGCACGGTGTCACCGGTCGCCACCGAGTCCACGGCGGAGAGGGCGCCGCTCGGGACGGGCGACCACTTGCCGAGCCAGCTGCCCGCCTTGTAGTCGGCCACGGTGTCCCACAGCTTGGTGTCCGAACCGATGACCTGCACGTGCAGGCCGGCCGTCACCTCCGTCGTACGGAAGCGCACCTCCTGCACCCAGGCGCCGATGTCGTCGACCCGGGAGCTGTACGCGCCGGTGCGGGTCTCGGTGGCCGGAGTGCCCAGGCAGCCGCCCTGCCACGAGCGCGAGGCCACGGCCACCAGCTCGGCCTTACCGTTGACCTCACGGATCGCCGGGGCACCGGTGTCGCCCTTGCAGACCGCAGCACCACCGGTACCGGTCGTGCCGATGCCCGTCGCGGCCACGGAGTCGAGGCTGAAGACACCGGAGTGGAGCTTGCCCGGCACCCACTCGTCCTTGGTCCGGCCGAAACCGGGAACACGCAGCGACTGCCCGGCCGTCGGAGCCGTGGTCGCCAGCGGCAGCGGGGCGATGCCGTCGACGGGCGTGGCCAGGCGGGCCATCACCAGGTCACGGTCCGTGCGCGGCACCAGCTCGGCCACCTGGGCCGACTTCGCGCCGACCGTCACGGCGGTGGTCCACTTCGGCGCACCGGCCGCCAGGGCCTGAGGCTGCGCCGGGTCGTCGGAGAAGCAGGAGGCGGCGGTCAGCACCCAGTAGCGGTCCACCAGCGCGCCGGTGCAGCCGCGCAGGTTGTCACCGACGACGATCCGGGCGGTGGCGGCGTAGGAACCGTCGGCGGCCGTGTCACCGACCACGGCCTGGGCCGGGGCGAAGGTGCTCAGTGTGCCGGCGGCCACGGCCGCGACCAGCACACCCGCCCGCAGGTTGCGGGACGAGGAGTTGCGAAGCATGAGGTGTTCTTCCCAACGTGAAGGGCGGATGCGGGGCGGTGGCGGTCAGCCGGTGACGGTCAGCTCGACGAGGGCGGCCTTGTCGCCGCCGGTGCCTTCGCCGACTCCCTGGAAGCCGTTCG
>NZ_JBHVJT010000006.1:0-18333 GCF_042798815.1 Kitasatospora sp. NPDC057738
GTGAAGGGGTCGGGGGCGGGGGTCAGGAAGGGAGGTCGAGGACCAGACCGGGCTCGATGAGGTCCGGGTCCTCGCCGACGGCGGCGGCGTTGAGCTCGTACAGCGCGGGCCAGCCGCCGGGGACGCGCAGGACTTCGGCGATGCCGCCGAGGGTGTCGCCCTCGCGGACGGTCCAGGTGCCGTCCTTGGACACGGCCCTGGCCGGGGCGGCGGCCGGCGGCGGCAGGACGCCCTCGCGGCCGTGGCCGCGGGTGGCGCGGGCGCCGCAGACGGGCCAGGGGGAGAGGCCGCGGTGGTCGGCCAGGTGCTCGGCGACGGCGATCTGCTGCTCGCGGGTGGCGAGGTCGGCACGCGGTGCGTAGGCGAGGCCGCCGTTCTCCCGCCACGTGGGCCGGTCGAACTGGAGGCCGCCGTAGTAGCCGTTGCCGGTGTTGATGCGCCAGTTGCCGCTGCTCTCGCAGGCCGCGACGCGGTCCCAGTCGTAACTGCCGCCGTCCGCCCTTCCGGGGTCGGACCCGCTGTCGCGGCCCGGTGGCGCGGCGTGGGCCGCCGGGGCGGCGGCGAGGGCCACGGTGAGGGCGCAGAGCGCGGTCGGGACGATGCGGCGCAGACAGACGGTGGGAGGCATGGGCGGCTCTCGGACTGGGGGACAGAACCTGCGCCGTCCGCGGACGGCGCCCTTCCACCCATGCACGCCGGACGGGGTGTTCCGGCGCCGACACGTCCGGAAGGTCACCCGCACGGCGGCCCGGTACCACCTCGGTGGCCCGCGGCCGATCGGCCGTCGTCCTCGTCGCCCGCCGGTGGCGGGCCTGTCACCGGCGGACGCCGAGGACCCGTTGAGGATCCGCCGAGGGCCTGCCGAGGAGCCGCCGCGGGCCCGTCGCGCACGGTGCGCGGCGGGCCCGCGCGTACGCTCCAACTCGCCTGCGGTGCAAGGGAATCGAAAGCACATCCGATGGTGTCGGGCCTCTTGTCAAAGGTTAGGGAAGTTTCCTAACTTGATGTCATGTCCGAGACCGAGACCCCACGGCACTCCCGGCGCGACCTCCTCCGGGCCGGCGCGGCGGGCGGCGCCGCCCTCGCGACCGGCGGCCTGCTGCTGCCCGGCACGGCCCTGGCCGCCCCGCGCCCGACCGCCCTCGACGTCCCGACCGCCCTCGACGCCACCACCGGCCGAGCCGCCACCACCGGCCCCGCACCCCGGAGCGAGCGGACCGCCGGGTCCGCGCTGCGGCCCTTCGGCCGTCACCTCGCCTACGGGGCCGACCCCTCCCAGCAGGTCGTCGTCTCCTGGCAGGTGCCGGACGCGGTGACCGCGCCCTTCGTCCGGATCGGCGTCCAGCCCGGCGACTTCGGCGCCCCGATCGCCGCCGAGGTCCGCACCCTGGTCAGCAAGCTCTCCTGGCAGCACCCGGTCGAGGACCAGCCGCTGATCAAGCCCACCACCGTCACCCAGTACTACCTGCACGCGCAGCTGGACCAGCTGATCCCGGACACCACGTACTACTACGTCGTGGGCCACCAGGGCTACGACCCGGCGGGCCAGGGCGCCCGGCTCGGCGACGTGGCGAGCTTCCGCACCGCACCCGCCCCCGGCCGCGGCGGCGGGTTCACCTTCACGGCCTTCGGCGACCAGGGGATCGGGTACAACGCGGCCGCCACCGGCAACCTGATCGCCGGCCTCGACCCCGCCTTCCACCTCCACATGGGCGACCTGTCCTACGCCAACGCCGGCGGCAGCGGCAAGACCAGCGACGCGTACGACGCCCGCCTGTGGGACTCCTTCTTCGTGCAGAACGAGCCCGTCGCCGCACGGACCCCGTGGATGCCGGCGATCGGCAACCACGAGATGGAGCCGTGGTACGGGACGGACGGCTACGGGGGCATGCGCGCCCGGTTCACGACGCCCGACAACGCCTGGAGCCGGTCCACCGGCATCTACTCCTGGCGGTACCAGAACGTCGGGCTGATCAGCCTCGACGGCAACGACGTCTGCTACAACACCCCGGCCAACCTCGACTACACCAAGGGCAAGCAGAAGAAGTGGCTGGAGAGCCGGCTCACGGCGCTCCGCGCCGACACCGGCATCGACTTCATCGTCGTCTACCTGCACCAGTGCACGTACTCCACCTGCCACGACAACGGGGCCGAACTCGGCGCGCAGCAGGACTGGGCCCCGCTGTTCGACAAGTACCAGGTGGACCTGGTGCTCAGCGGCCACAACCACGTCTACGAGCGGACCGACCCCATCCGGGCCGGCAAGGCCACCCGCAAGGCCGCCTCCGGCGACACCGTCGACCCCGCGAAGGACGGCACCACCTACGTCGTCGCGGGCGGCGGTGGCGGCGGGCTCTACTCCTTCCCGGTCTCCGACACCTACCTCGGGCACGAGAGCGCCAACGACAAGCCCGTGCCGATGGTGGTCGCCGACCGGAGCGGCCACAGCCAGACCGTCAAGGTCACCTGGTCCAGGGTCCGCTACACCGGCTACTGCCTGGTCGCGGTCGAGGTGACCCCCGCCGCCGCGGGCCGGCCCGCCCGGATGGAGGTGCGCTCCCTGACCGAGGACGGCACGGCCGTGGACCGGGTCACCGTGCAGCGCGGCTGACCCGGCCGGCACCCGGCCCGGTCTGAGTACGGCTACTCAGGCGGCCGGCGGCGGCGCACCGCGAGCATGGAGGTGCCACATCGCCGCGGGACACGGGGGAACAGCCATGCTCAGCACGATCGCCGCCGTCCTGGTACCCGCCCTCGGCCGGCTGTCCGTCACCTCCGAGACGGCCGGCCCGGTCGCCCCTGGCAGCATCGTCGCGGCCAACCACAGCTCGCTGGCCGACCCGGGTGTGGTGCTGGCCGCACTGCGCCGGCTGGGCACCGAACCGGTGGTGATGGCCGCCGCCGGGCTGTGGCGGGCGCCGGTGCTCGGCGGGGCGCTGCGTGCCGGCGGGCACATCCCCGTCCACCGCGGGACGACCCGGGCGGCCGGCGCCCTGGACGCGGCCGCCGCGGCGCTCGCCGCCGGCCGGGTCGTCCTCATCTACGGCGAGGGCGGTCTGCCCCGGCGCCGGGACTCCCGCGACGCGGAACTGCGCGCCTTCCGCACCGGCCTCGCCCGGCTCGCGGCGGCGACCGGCGCCCCGGTGGTGCCGCTCGGCCAGTGCGGCGCCCGCCGCCTGAGCTCGGGCAGCACCGCCAAGCAGCTCGCCGGATTCGCCACCGCCCCCCTGCGTCGCCCCGCCCTGCACGTCCACCTCGGCGCCCCGCTCCACCTGCCCGGCGACATCCCCGAGGCCACCGCCGCCGCCCACCGCGCCGTCACCGCCGCCTGGCGCACCGCGGAGCAGCACTGCGGTGGGCGGGGGCGACGGGGTGTCGGTGCGGCGTGAGACCGTACGGGGCCTGGGTATTCCACGCAGCGAACGGGTGACCGGGGAGGCGATTGTGAGCGGGGAACCGACCATCGACTGGGAGCCGCAGTACCGGGGCGCCCACTCGAACCCTCAGGTCGTCGAGTGCTACGAGCGGTTCGTCTCCACGTCGGACCCGGGGTGGCTGGCCGCCCTGAAGGAGCTGGCCCGGGCCGAGGGCGCGCAGGTGGGGGACCTGCACGCACTGGCGTCGGCCCACCTGCTCGCGGGGCGGCCGGCGGAGGCCGTTCCACTGCTGGAGTTCCTGGCGTTCCTGGAGCCGGAGGACCCGGCCGTGCGCTACGACCTGGCCGGCGCCTACGCCCGGATCGGCAGTGCGGACCGGGCCGGGCGGGAACTGGAGCGGATCCTCGCGGACCGGCCCGGATGGCCGGCGGCCGTCCGGCAGCTCGCCGAGGTCCGGGCCTGGCTGCGGTGGCACGGGGACACCGTGGACCTCCTGCGGCAGCAGGCCGAGGTCTTCTCCCTGCTGACCGCCGACGGGGCGGGCGGTGCGACCGAGCACCTCGCCCTCGGGAAGGTGCTGTACCAGCTGGCCGCGGTCCCGCGCAGCGGCGTGGACTGGCCGGAGGTCGTGGGCGTTCTGGAGCGGGCCCACCAACTCGACGACGGCGACGAGCAGGTCCTGGAAATCCTCGCGGCGGCGAGTCACCACGCGGGAGCCGAGCCGCAGTGGCGCGCGGCGCTGCTGGCGCTGGAACGGGTCGCTCCCGGATCCGGGCACCTCGACCACTGGCGCGCGGCCCCGCCGGCCGTCGCTCCGAACCCGGACCGACTGCTCGCGGTCGCCTCCTCCGAAACGGCCGACGCCCACCACGCCCTGCGGGACCTCCGGGCGCAGTACCGGACGGCCCCGAACAACCCGGACGTCCAGCGCTGCCTGGTGCAGGTGGAGGTCGGCATCGGCAACGTCGCCGAGGCGCTGTGGCTGGCCGAGGGCCTCGCCGCCACAGAGGCGCTCGACTGCTACGGGCACGGCGCCCTGATGGTGGTCTACGGGATCCTCGGCGACGGACGGGCACGCCAGCACCTCGCCGCGGCCCTGGAGCTCGCGCCGGACCAGGCCACTACGGCCGAACTCCTGGACCAGTACGACCAGTTGAGCGCCGGATGACGGCGGATCGGGCCATCGTCCCGGCTGATTCCTCCGCCGTGCCGCGAACTGCGCCGGCCGGCACGGACTGGCTCGATCGGGTGGCGCGGCTGAGACGCTGGACGAAGGGCGGCGTTCGTGCGCCGCACAAGCCGTTGCTGCTGCTCTACGCGCTCGGCGGGTACCAGCGGGACGCGGAGGGCGAACTGCGGTACAGCGCGGTCGAGGACGAGCTGAAGCGGCTGCTCGCCGAGTACGGGCCGTCGCGTCCGACCACCCCCGCCTACCCGTTCCACCACCTGGTCGGCGACGGGGTGTGGGAGGTTCGCACCGATCAGGGGGCGGGAAGCCCCGGCAGCGGGGTCGGGATCCTCCGGTCGAGCGGGGCCGCCGGCAGGCTCGCACCCGCGCTGCGGGCGGCGCTCGGCGAGGAGCCGGCCCTGCTGGGGCGGATGGCCAGGGTGCTGCTGGACGCCCACTTCCCGGCGTCCCTGCACGCCGACCTCTGCGAGGCCGTCGGCCTCGACCTGGAGCGGGCCGAGACCGGGGCCGTGGGCGGGCCCGAGGTCGCGGCCCGGCGGCAGCGGGACCGGCGGATGCGTGAACTGATACTCACCGCCTACGAGTTCCAGTGCGCGTTCTGCGGCTACGACGGCGCCCTCGGCGGGAGCCCGGTCGGGTTGGAGGCCGCGCACGTGCGCTGGTGGTCGCACGACGGGCCGGACGAGGTCGACAACGGCCTGTGCCTGTGCTCACTGCACCACAAGCTGTTCGACAAGGGCGTGCTGGGCCTGGGGGAGGGCCGTCGCATCCTGGTCTCCGACCGCTTCGTCGGCCGCGGTGAGGCCAGCCGCCGGCATGTGCTCGCACTGGCCGGACGACCGGTCATCGGCCCGCAGCCCGGCCGTCCGCCGGTCGCGGACCGGCATCGGGAGTGGCACGTGCGCCAGGTGTTCCACGGCGTTCCGCGCCAACCCGCCGACCAGGAGGCGGTGTTGGTATAGGTCCTAGTCGGGGAAGAGCCGCCCGAGGTGGTAGCGCAGGACGGTGGTCGCCTCGTCCGCCGTCCGCTGGTCGAGCAGGACGCTGAGGCCCAGGCCGGCGGAGACGGCGAGCAGGACGACGGCCTCGTGGCGGGCGTCCAGGCCGGGGTCGGCGGCTCCGGCCTGCTGGGCCGCCGTCAGCTGGGCGGCGAGGAAGGCCTCCATCTCGTCGGGCGCGGCGAGGAACTGGGGGCCGCCGAGCGCCGGATCGGTGACGGAGAGCACCGCGTACTCGGTGTGGATGAGGTGGAAGGCCCGGCTCTCATCGTCGGTGGGGACGGCTTCGAGCAGGACGGCTTCGATGATGCCGCGCGGGTCGGCGGCGCCGCTCGCGCGGACGCGCCGCTGGACCCGTTCGCCCATGCGGGCCGTCAGCCGGGTCATGGCGGCGAGCAGCAACTGTTCCTTGGTGTCGAAGTAGTACTGCACGAGGCGCACCGAGACGCCCGCCTCGATCGCCACGGAGCGCATGGTGACGGAGTGCAGGCCGCTGCTCGCCGCCGAGCGGAGCAGGGCGTCGATGATGTGGGCCCGCCGTTCCTCGTGATCCACCAGCTTCGGCATCGGGTTCCTTCCGGATATTTTTGTGGTACAACCATACCATCAAACAGGGAGGGATCATGACCAGGACCAGCGTCGGACACTTCGTCAGCGAGGCCGCCCGGGCGAAGTTCCTTGCGGCGTACGACCGGGCGATGGAGCTGTGGCCCGGCCCGCGCCAGGAACTCGACATCGAGACCGCGTACGGAAGCGTCCACGTCCACCGCTACGGCGCCACGACCGGCGAACCGATCGTGCTGCTGCACGGCCACGCCGGACACCCGTCCAACTGGTACCCGCAGATCGCGGCGCTGGGCGAACACCACCCCGTCTACGCCATCGACACCCTGGACGACCCCGGCCGCAGCGTGCAGCGCGCCGTCGCGGCCGGGTCGCAGGAGAACGCGGCCTGGCTGGGGGAGGTCCTGGCCGGCCTCGGCCTGGAAAGGGCCCACCTCGTCGGGGTGTCGTACGGCGGCTGGCTGGCGCTCAACCAGGCGATCCACGCGCCCGAGCGGCTGGCCTCGATCACGCCGCTCGACCCGGGCGGGATCGAGAAGGTCCCCGCCCGGTTCTACGCCCACATGATCGGCGGCCTGTTCGGCATGCTCGCCCCGCGCCCGCTGCGCCCGGCGGTCGGCCGACTGCTCGCCAACCCGGCGCTCAGCGCGCCGCGCGAGATGATCGCCCCGCTGATGCTCGCCATGCGGAGCTACAAGCCGGGCAGCCGCCCGCCGGCCCGGCCGTTCACGGACGAGGAGTTGGCGTCGATCGAGCTCCCGGTGCTCGTCCTGGTGGGCAGGCGCAGTGCGCTGCTGCGGCCGCGCCAGGTGGTCGAGCGGGTCACGAGGCTGGTGCCGGGCGTGCGGGCGGAGATCCTGGAACGCGCCGGGCACGGGCTCAACCTGGAGCGGCCGGAGGCGGTCAACGAACGGCTGCTGGGCTTCATCGGCGCCGTCGGACGGTAGTCCTGGAAGGCCCGCAGGGCCCCCGCGCGGCGGAGGCCCTGCGGAGCGTCTTGCGGTGCGTCAGGAGAACAGACGGGCGTCGTTGTTCGCCGCGGCGTTGAGCGATCCCGCGTACCCGTTGTCGAAGGGCACCCAGAGGCCGTCGCTGATCTTGCTGACCCACACCGTGTGGCCGGTGTTGTTCACGATCGAGGCGGCGTTGTTGTACATCGTCACCCCGTAGCCGGAGCCGTTCGCGTAGCGGGCGAACGTGTAGTTGTGCAGGTCGAGGTTCTGGTTCGGCGAGAAGTTGTCGAACGATCCCCAGCCGACTCCCGGCGAGTTGTAGTACAGGCAGACGCTGCCGTTGGGGCACGCCTCCACCCCGCCCGGACCTGCGGCGTAGGCGCTCCCGGTGGCCATGGCCACCGTGCCGGCTGTCAACGCCGCCACCGCCGTGATGCTGGCCGTGCGCCGTCCGATCTTGATGCGCATTCCGTACTCCCGTCCCAGTCGACAGTGCAGGAAGGCCGGGCGGGCCGAGTCCCGTGCGGACCACTGCCCCCGAGGCCTCGAACAGGCTGGCACGGGTGCCCCGTTCGCGCTACGGTTGCGCGCCGTTCCGCTTGTGAACAGATCTGGAGGGCGCCGGCTCGGAGTCAGGCGGCTGCGCTCCGGCTTGCCGTGGCGGCCTCCGGCTGCGCGAGCCAGATCAGCCGGGCGGTGACATCCGGCCGCCTGGAGAAGTGACGTACGGCCCGCTCGGGTGACGCGAGGGTCATGCGCGTCCGCCCGTCGACGCCGATCACGTGGGTCCGGCCGTCCGAGTCGGCGAGCCCCCAGGCCGCGACCCACCCGTCAGCGTCCTCGCCGCACACCTGGACGACGGCGAAGAGTCGGGGTGCGGTGTCGATCACGAGCCCGCGCAGCTCCTGGTCGAAGGTCAGGCCGGCCGGCGGGTGAGGCGTGGTCGAGTGGGAGTTTGGCGAGGGCGCAGCACTCATGGAAGTCTCCTGCCTCAAGGCATGGGTGAGCCAACGGACAGCACCTTCGGTAACTGATCCATGTCATACGGTAGCGCTGGCGTGGCATACTTTCCATGCAGTCCATTGAAGACTTGCTATTTCACTCCAGGCAGTGAACGAGAGGATCGCGATGTCACCGAGCGACGCCCCGACCTTGCGGCAGCAGCGCCTCGGGTTCGAACTGCGCAAACTCCGTGAGAACGCTGGGCTCAGCTCAACTGCCGCCGCCACTCGGGTGGGAGTGAGTCAGGCCCACATGAGCCGAATCGAAGCGGGCCGCTACGCGGTGAGCGCAGACCGGGTCCGCGCGTTCGCTCGCGCGTACACCTGCACGGACCAGAACCTGATCGACGCTCTCGCCGGCATGACGGGACGGCGGGTTCGCGGATGGTGGGAGGAATACCGCGACATCCTGCCGCCGAACATGCTCGATCTCGCCGAAACGGAACACCACTCCACGGCGATGCGCATCGCCTCCGTGATTCATATCCCAGGCCTGCTCCAGACCGCCGATCAGGCGCGTGTGCTTGCCAGTAGTGCCGTGCCGCCTCTGGTTCCACATGAGGTGGAACATCGGGTGTCGTACCGGATCAAACGGCAGGTCGTTCTCTATGGTCAGCGGGCGATCCCGCTCACGGCGATTGTCCATGAGGCCGCTCTGCGCATGGGGTTCGGTGGACCCGCAGTGGCTCGTGCACAGCTCAGGCAGCTGCTTGAGGCGAGTACCCGCGAGAACGTCTCGGTTCTCGTGATTCCCTTCGGTGCGGGCACGTTCCCGGGCTCCGGGCAGTCCATCGTCTACTGCTCTTCAGTCGTGTCCCAACTCGACACCGTGCAGCTCGACACGTATCACGGCTCCGAGTTCCTTGACGCCCATGCGCAACTGGTGAAGTACCAGAAGGTCCTGGACATCATGGAAGCCTGCGCCCTCAGCCCTACCAAGTCACGTGATCTCATTGCCTGCATCGAGAAGGACACCTGAGAGGAAGCGCGCATGGCAGCCCTCAACTGGCAGAAGTCCAGTTACAGTTCCGAGTCGGCCAACTGCATCTACCTTGCCGTAGACCCTGATCACAGCGTCAAGCTCCGTGAGAGCGATGACCCCGATACCGTCCTCACCGCTTCGCCTGGCGCGCTCGGCGCGCTCCTGTGCGGCGTGAGGGCGGGAGAGTTCGACCACCTGACGACGTGACCTGTGCGGTGTGCATCTCTCGGCCCGTGCCCCAGGCGTCCTGGGGCGCGGGCTGCCGTCATCTCCCCGGAGTGCGTGAGAAGTCGGCCGGGTCGACTTCTCACGCACACGCATGGCCGCTCATGACTGGCAGAAGTCCAGCTTCGGCGCAGACGCAGCAAACTGCCTCCAATGCTCCAGCTGTAGATCGTGATCACGTAGCGAGACCGCGTCTCGGGCAGTCCGCCATGTGACCGGTTGGGTCAGCGGATCACGTCCGAAAGATCCAGTTGCTCCATGCGGTCCAGGCACCGGCCGATCTCGATGCCAAGATCGTCGGCGCTCAGGGGAAACTCCTCGGGTCCTGTGGACAGCAGTTCCGCGATGTTCCCCGCATCGTCCTCGACGGAGACGCCGGCCAGCATGTCCGTGCCACTGGCCCTGAACCTGATGGACAGCTCGAAGACCACTGTGAGGTTGCCCGCCAGTCCGAGCACGTGGCCATCGGTGTAGGAGGCATCGTCCGGGGCGTCCGAGTACTGCCAGAGCGGCCCCAACGACTCACGCCCGTGTGCGGTACCGGCCGGTGTGCGTTCCTCCCAGGCCCGTGCCAGCCGTTTCAGCCTGAAGTGGGCATCTCGAAGGGCCACTGCCAGCGCAACGGCGCCCTGCCCCGTGTCATCCATCTCGTTCCGCTCCCCGCCCGGCACTGTTGGCCGAGTCTTCGACAGCCCGCCTCGCGCCCGCACAGTTCTGTCTGCTGGGCGCTTCCGGAGGTGGAGACGACCACTGTTGATCACCGGCGGTTGTGTGGAAAGACGAAGATCAGCCGGTGGCCGTGGGCGACAGCGTAGACCCCGCCCGGTGGCAGCATGTCTTCGAGGGCCTGATGGGTCGGGTGGCGGGCCGGTTCTCCCGTGTGGAACCGCGCCGCCGTGCACGGGCATTCGTGCTGGGCCTGCTCGCGGGCCTGCCAAGGGGCGCGGAACATCTCGCAGAAAACCCTTCGAGGACACCACTACTGACCCGCCATCCTGGTCGGATGCTGCTCAAACTGACCGGCTCCAGCTGTTCGGGCAAGACCACGCTCGCCTACGCCGTGGGCGAGCGGCTGGAGCGGGTCGCCGTGCACGACTTCGACGAGCTCGGCGTACCGGAAGGCGCCGACCGCCGGTGGCGCAACCGTATGACCGAGAGGTGGGTGCGTCGCGCGCTGGAGTACCAGGACTGCGGCGTCGACCTCCTGCTGACCGGGCAGTCCCCGATGGGAGAGGTCCTGGCGAGCCCGTCCGCCCCGCTGCTGGACGGAATCGCATTGTGTCTGGTCGACGTGTCCGACGAGGTCCGGCGTGACAGGCTCACCATGCGCGACTCGGGCCGATGGGACGCTCTGGCGGTTGACGCCTTCCTCGGCTGGGCCGCCTGGCACCGCCGGCACGCCGAGGACCCCCGGTACCGGCCCGACGTCATCATCGACGACAGCTGGCACCGCATGGCCTGGCACCGCTGGACCGGGTGGACTGCTGACGATCGGCGATGGCGCACCCACCTGCTCGACACCACGAATCAGCCCGTCGCGGAATCCGTGGACCACGTTGAGCATTGGGTGACCGAACAGCGCAACGCGCTCCGATCCGGCCGTCTCCCCCTGTCGCGGGGCTGGTCAGACCGGACAGCTGCCCGAGCCGACCACGATTCTTGATCCACTTTCGCAACAGACCCTGACTCGCGGCGGCTCCGGACAGCACTATCAGGATCCGTGAGAGCGATGACCCCGACACCGTCTTCACCGCTTCGCCCGGCGCGCTCCGCCGTGCCCCAGGCGTCCTGGGGCACGGGCCGCCGCCCTTTCCCGGTGCGCGTGGGAAGTCGGCCGGGTCGACTTCTCACGCACACCATCGGGACGGGTCGGTCAGGCGGCCGACCGTAGCGCCGTGGCCGCCCGGGCGGCCACGGCGATGGGCGAGGAGGTCGGCCATCCGGGTGGTGTCGGCGAGGGCCGTGGGGTCGGAGGAGCCGGCGCCGGCCAGTACCACGGGGGCGTGCTGCGCGGCGCCGGCTTCGGCAAGGCGGTCGGCGAGGGCCTCGGCGAGCAGAGGCTGCGGTCCGAGGGCGCCGGCGAGGTGAGTGAGCGGGAGGCCGATGACGGTGAGGGCGGCGGGCAGGTCGACCCGTAGGTGGTAGCCGGTGGAGATCAGGAGCGGAACCAGGACCGTTTGCGCGTCCGCGAGTTGGGCGAGAGCCTCGGGGAGGGACGGTTGGGCGAAGTCCAGGAAGCAGCAGTGGAACGGAAGTTCGGGCCACAGCGAGCGAACTTCCCGCAGCAGCAAGCAGATCGAGGTGAAAGCCGTCGGATCCCGGCCGCGACTGCCGAGGCCGAATCCCGGCGCAGGTCGGCGGCACTGATCGGGCTCGCGGGCGCGATCGGGGCGTTCGGCGGGGTGCTGGTGAACCTCGCCTTCCGGCAGTCCTTCCTGGCCGGCGGCAACGGGGACGCGGCGTACACGGGGTTTCTGGTGGCGTACGCGGGCTGCTCGGCGCTGACCTGAGCGGTCTGGCTCCGGCGGCGGTGGCGGGGCGGGCGCCGGGCGATGCGCTGTTGGTATGACGTTCGGGACGGTCGGGCGAGCGGGCGAGCCGCCGGGCGGTTAGCGTCGGCCGCAACACGTTCTCGGACCGGGAGGTTGCAGTGCAGCGGTGGATCATCCTGACGGTACTCACCTCGGCGCTCACCGGTCTCACCGGCGCCGCCGTACCCGCCCTGGCCGACGATCCGACGCAGACCCCCGACACCGAGGCCACCAGCGTCACCATCGGCGACGCCAAGATCGACCCCAGGCTCCCCGGCCGGATCCGGGTGGAGGTCGACTACCTCTGCACCGTCGCCGACGAAGCCCGCTCGCTCACCGTCACGGCGGAGCAGAAGGACCCGGAGGACACCTCGTCGATCGCCTTCGGCTCCAGCCGGACGGCGGAGACGGACGTGATCTGCGACGGGACGCCGCAGAAACGGCAGGTCGTCGTCCAGTCCAAGACCACCAACTGGCTCCCGGACGTCGACGCCGTCCTCACCGCCACCGTCTCCAACATCGGCGCCGCCCCGTCGGCCGCCGCCGACGCCAAGCGGGTCAAGCTGGCCACCACCGCCTGATGCGGTCGCCCGTCCGGGCCGCCGCCCTGCTGCTCGCAGCCGGTCCCCTGCTGACCGGCTGCATCAGCTCGTTCGTCGTACCGGGGCCGGAAGAGACCACCAGCCCCGTCGTGGCGCCGTCCGCGCCGTCCTCTCCGGCCTCGTCGCCCACCCCCTTCGCGGGAACGGTGACGATCCGCGACTTCTCCTTCGAGCCCGACAGCTTCACCGTCGGCCCGGGCGCGGTGGTGACCGTGACCAACACCGGCACCACCACCCACACCCTCACCGCCCAGGACGGCACCTTCGACACCGGCCCCATCGCCCCGGGCGCCGGCGCCACCCTGACCGCCCCGAGCCAACCGGGCGCCTACTCGTACCTCTGCACCTTCCACCACTTCATGCGCGGGATCCTGACCGTGGCGTGAGGGGCGATTGCCCTACGCTCGTGCCCTGCACACGGGGAGGGCACGAGGGATGGCGGACCACACGGCGAACACGGCGAACAGGGCGAACACGGCGAACACGGTGAACGGCCCGGTGCACGGGACGGTCGTGCAGGCCGGGAACATCGAGAACCTCTTCCTGGACGGGAGCCGACCCCCGGCAGTGTCCGTCCGGGCCGACAAGTGGGTGGATCTCGTCGCGAAATCGCCCACCTGGCGGCACGTACGGGAGGACCAGGACACCGAGCCCTACAAGCGCGTCGTACTGGAGGCCGTCGGCGAGCTGGCCCGGCTTCGGGACTCGGTCGAGATGGCGGACGACCCCTGGCAGGACCCGGGCATCGCGGAGCGCTTCGCCAAACGGGTCGGCTGGCTGCTCGGCGAGGAGCCGCTGAAGCTCTACCCGGCCGAGGCGGCACTGCTGGCCGTGCTGCCGTTCCTCTACCGGGTCCGGTCGTTGAACCTGGCGGCGGCGCGGTCCGCCGTCGGGCCGACCGACCTGGCGCCGTCACCCGAGCCCGACGCCGACCGATCGGCCTACGAGCAGTTCATCGAGTCCTACGACCTGCTCGTGGGCCGCACCCGAACCCGCCCCGCCTCCGCCGTCCCCCTCGGCTGGTGGCTCTTCCACCGCTGGCTCGACCAGCACGAGGATCTCGCCGACCCCGAGGGCGTCGGCGAGATCCTGGACCGACTCCCGATGCTCGCCGACCTCGGCGAGACCTTCGCGCCCAAGCGCGTCTGCGCACTGCTGCACGGCCTGCGCCGGGGCCCCGACGTCGGCCACCACGACTACATGTCCGGCCTCAGGGCGGACAACCACCTGCGAGCGCCGGGCGAACAGTACGTTCGGGAGCCACGGTTGGCGCTACTGCTGGCGCTCGCGTACGGGACCGCCATCGAGATGACCGCTCTGCCCGAGATCGTCGCCGAACACATCGGTATCCCGGAGGAGTACGAGGTCCACCTCGCCGACCTGCGCCGGACGTTGGACGAGGCTGTGTGGGGCGGCCCCTACGACCTGCCGGTCCTGCGCGCCGAATGCCACCACGAGGCGGTGGTCGAGAGCCTGCGCGAGTACACCGCACGGGCCGACCAACTCCTCCACACCGTCCGCTGCGTCCTCACCGATCACCCGCTCCCCGCCCGGCTCAGCGCCGACGACGCTGCCTCGGCCGGCAAGGCCTTCACCAGTTGGGCGAGGTTCCGCCTGGACGAACGCCGGGTGCGCAGCCTGCTGATGGGTATCGAGCTCTACCGCGACCGGGACCTGGCCGTCCGCGAGCTCTACCAGAACGCCCTCGACGCCTGCCGTTACCGGCGCGCCCGCACCGAGTTCCTGGACCGCACCCACCCGCTGGCCGACTTCCGCTACGACGGGCTCATCCAGTTCCGTCAGGACGTGGACGAGGACGGCCGCGCCTACCTGGAGTGCAAGGACGACGGCGTCGGCATGGGGGAGGAGGAGTTGAGAGGGGTCTTCTCCAACGCCGGCGCCCGTTTCGCCGAGCAGTTGGACTTCAAGCTGGAACGCGCCAAGTGGCGAAAGGTCGACCCGCCCGTCGAACTCCACCCCAACAGCCGTTTCGGCATCGGAGTCCTGAGCTACTTCATGCTCGCGGATGAGATCCGGGTGACGACGTGCCGCATGGACGAGGAGGGCCTACTGGGCCCGAACCTGGGCGTCTCCATCTACGGTCCCGGACACCTCTTCCGGATCCTCCCGTTGCCCGAGCCGGCTCGGAAGCCCGGTACCACGGTGCGGCTGTACCTGCGGGAGGACATCGACCTCGGCTCGTCCTGGTCGGCCCTCGACGTCCTCGAACGCCTCCTGGGCATCGCGGAGTTCCGTACCACGGCGGTGCACGGCGAACGGGATGCCGAGTGGAAGCCCGGGATGCTGCGGACCAGATGGATGCGGTCGGAAGAGGAATTCGGGTTCCAGGCTACGGGCACGGTCGTTCCGTGGGAGCACGCTCCCGACGGCGCGCAGGTGACGTGGTGCGAGCACGGCGGAGCCCTGTTGGTGGACGGTCTGTTCGTCCGGCCTTCGGCGTCGGGGGAGTTGGTGAGCCCCACCAAGGGCCTGGCGGGGGTCGTCGTGAACCTCTCGGGAGCGTGGTCGCCGGGCAAGCTTTCGGTCGACCGGCGCCTTGTCATCGATGACGTGTCCCACCACGTTCGTCGGCTCCTGGAATCGGCGGCGGTCGATCTGGTTCGGACCGACTCGACGTTGCTGAGCATGAAGTGGCTCGTGGGCCTGACGCTCGGGAATGTCGGCGTCGCCGATGTCGTGGCTGCCGAGTGCGTCCGGCAGGGGCAACGGTTCGAGTACCACGGATTCGAGTTCGACACCCGACGGACGGGGTGTTGTCCCGTGGACGTCGACCTGTTCGGCGCGGTGGGAATTCCACAACCCGTTGGAACCAGCGGGATGGGGCCGGTGTCCGGTGCGCCGGACGACTGCGTGGTCCTCTGGAGGCTCCTGGCGCACGACCGGCGGCAGGAGTTGGCGGAACTCGCGGAGATCTGGCCGCCACTCCTGGCTGCTGGCCGTGGACGTGTGGCGAAGCCCTCCGATCAGCTCGCCATGACAGTGGTCCGTGGTCGCAACATGAGTCGCTGGAGGCGCTTCCACGAGGCGGGCCGGGTGGACGGCGTCCCCGCGACGGACGGTCGGCCGGTCACGGTCACCGAGTTGGTGACGGCGGCGGACGAGCGGGCCGACCCGGTAGCCGTGGTGGCCGCGGATTGGGCGCGAGCGGGGGTGGACGTTCCCCGGGCCGTGCTCGACCTGGCGCTTGCCGTCGAGTCGGACCGGGTGTTCCTGAGAGAGACCGACGAGGGACGGAGGTTCCGCGGGTGGCCGGAGCCGGGTGAGGCCGTCGCCCCCGGGTACCTGGCCAAGGCCGGCGCCGTGCTGGGTGTCCCCGTCGCCGAGATCGCCGAGGCCATGGCGGCGTACGGACTGGAGGCCGATCCCACGGGACTTCCCGACCTGCCGTCGAACGACGTGGCCGTGGTGCTCAGCCGCCACCTCGACGGGGCGTGGCCGTGGCTGAGCCGGGCGCACCCCGTTCCGGTCGCCCATGTGCTGCGGGTGGCGGACAGGACGGGGAGCGGGATCGCCGAGGTGCTCAAGTCCTTCGCGGGGTTCGGGTTCCCGATCCCTCGGCTGCCGAGCGATGCCACGACGGAGGATCTGTTCCTCTTCGACGGAACATCGGGGTGGGGCGATCCCGTGGACGTCCACTTCCGGTTCGCGTTCTCCCTGCTGAGGTATGACGCCATCTCCTTGGAGGAGTTGGTCGAGCGGTACCGCGCCTACGGATCGCCGCTGTTCCTTCCGGGCCCGGCCACGCGTCTCGATCGGGCGCTCTTCCAGCCCGGCAGCGTCATGGACTGGGATGACCTGGCGATGGGGGAGACGGTTCCCTTCGCCAAGTTGATCACGGCGGGGTACCGCCTCGACCGGAGTCCGGGGGAGTTGGCCCGCCATCTGAGGTCCCGGGGGATTGCCGTCTCCTGCGACGACCTGCCTCGGGAGCTGACGCACCGGCAGGCCCTGGAGATCGTCGGAGAGCTCGACAACAGCCCGCACATGGTCGGCAAGGGCATCTCGTTGGCGACTCTCCTGGAGGTCTCCCGGCGAACCGGCCGGCCGATCGCGCAGATCGTCGACTGGTACCGCGAGTGGGGCATCGACGTCCCCGACGTCGCCGAGTCGATCCGCGACGCGCTCGCCCGCGTCCCCATGGCCGACCCGTCCTGAGCACCGAATCCACCCGTGAACAGGGCTGCTGTGTTCCCCCTCCTTGTTCTACAGTTCTGTAGAACTGAACGAACGGTGATCGGGGACGAGCATGGACAGGTCGCTTCGGCTGCCGCAGCAGGATCGGGCGGACTTCGAGACGGAGCTGGGGCGAGCGCTCTCCGCGCCGCAGGTGCGGGCGGCTCTGCGGGCGGGCGGGGACGAGCTGCGGGGGGTGGAGCGGTTGCGGCGGACGGCACGGGAGAACGCGGAGTTCGTGCTGGCCGCGGCGGCGCCGGAGTACGAGCGGTATGCGGCGTTGCGGGCGGACGCCGATGCGGTGGCGCGGCTGCCGGTGGCGGCGCCTCCCCGGGAGCGGGCGTCGGGGTGGTGGGGGGTGCTGGGGGTGGTCGTGCCGATCATCGCGGTGACGGCGGCGGTGATCTTCCTGCTGCTGGGCCTCGTGCTGGGGCTGGTGGAGGACCTGGAGGTGCTGGCGCACGCGCTGGTGGAGGCCGGTTGGGTGTCGGCCGGGGTGGCCGCGGTGAGTCTGCTGGTGGGCGGGCTGGGGCTGCTGGGGGCGGCCCGGGCGAGGGGTGCGGAGGCCGGGGAGGCGGCGGACGGGCCGGGGGAGCTGGTGCTGGCGCGGGATGCCTGGCGGTCGGCGCTGGCGGAGCGCGGGCTGGTGCCGTACCTGGTGGCGCAGGCGAACGCGGAGACCGGTCGGCGGCGCTGATCAGGCCCGGTCGAGTCTCGTCGAGCGGGCGGCGTCGACCAGGAGCTGGGCGGCGTCCGGGGGGATGGCGAGGCGGCGGGCGATCCAGGGGGCGGGGCGGCCGGCCCGGGCGAGCATCCAGGCGGAGTACAGGTGGCCGAGCTGGGGTGCGTTCTCGGCGAGCAGCAGGGGGCGGACGGCCTCCATCGGGAAGCCTTCGAGGGCGCGGGCGCTGTACTCGCGGCCGTTGGGGCCGGGTGGGGGCAGTGGGAGCGGGCGGCGGAGGTCGATCCAGCGGCTGAGCAGCACCGCGCCGACGACCAGCAGGCCGGTGCCGGAGGCGCCGATCAGGATGCCGCCGATGACGGGGCGGTCCTCCTCCTCGGCCATGCCGAGGGCGATCTCCTCCAGGACGAGCAGGCCGAGCACGGTGAGCAGTACCGCGGCCTCGGCGGGGCGCGGGTGGGTCCGGGACGTCGTCATGCGGAACCTCTTCCTCGGCGGGGCGGCCGGGGGTTTCGGGCGGGCGCGGCGATTCACCTTCCGTACAACGGCGGTGGGCGGCCCGGGGCACGCGTCACGGCTCAGGCGGTGAAATCGCGGATCATCATTGACGGACCGTCAAGTATGCGATGTGGGCGGCAGGTTGGCCGCGGCAGGTGGGCCGTCCTGCGGAGGTCGGGGCCGCGCCTCCTTCCGGTCGGGAGCGCCTGGGTGGCGTGTTCGTCGACGGGGCGAGGGGCCCGACCGCGGGCGGGCTTCGGGTCAGCATAGCCCGGGCATGTCACCTTCGACAGGCTTGTCGAAGTTGCGGAACCCGAGCTGCCGGTGGGCATGTCGAGGGGTGGTGGCCCGGCTACTTTGAGTACGGAGCTCCGCTTCCGCGGTCGGGGCCACGGGGGTGGGGAGGCCGGGGCCGGTGGGGCTCGCAGGTTGCTTCGACACCTCCAACTCGGCGGCGAGGAAGCGTACTTGCCCCGTCTGCCGCCCTGCATGGCCGAGGGGAGAACAAGCCAGCCCCAGGAAGGGGGAGGGGGGGGA
>NZ_JBHVJT010000006.1:18388-38915 GCF_042798815.1 Kitasatospora sp. NPDC057738
GGTCTGGGGGTTTGTTGAAACACCTAAAGTTTGGGGGGAGGGGAGTGTGTTTCCCCTTTCTGCCCCCCGGAAGGAACAACCCCCCCCCCGCCCCCCTGGGTGGGGTGGCCGGGGCGCGCGGGTGGGCGCTGAGGGTGGGGCGCTCGCAGGTGGGACGGCTGGGGCGTTCGGGCGCGGGGCGGCGCGTCGTCAGCGGGCCAGCAGGGGGAGCGGGGCGCCGGTGCGGGCGGGCAGTTCGAGGCGGGTGAGCAGGGCGGAGGGCGAGACCTCGATCACCCGGCAGCCGGCCCGGTGGCGGCAGTGGCGGGCGACGGAGCCGTGCCGCAGGCGGTCCAGGCGGCGGCGGGTGGCGGCGCCGAGGACGAGCAGGTCCTCCGGGCCGGTGACGGCGCCGACCAGGGCGGGGCCGGGTTCGGCGTTGACCACCAGCGGGTGGATGACCAGGCCGGACGGGTAGCCGCCGTAGGCCTGTTCGAAGGCGATGTCGAGGCGCCGGCGCGCGGCGTGCTCCAGTTCGGAGGGCGGGCGCCGGCCGTCCCGCTCGATCGCGGTCCAGGCGGCGACGGGCACCAGCATCGCTTCGTGCCGGGCTGCTTCGCCGACGGCGTGGTAGAGGGCGGCCAGACTGCTCAGTGACCCGCTCAGGCCGACGATCACTCGGGTGGTCCCGGTCATGGCCGTTCGCCTCCGTCTCTCCGGCGACTCTCTCCATCGGGCTCCGCCGGTTCGGCACTCCTTGCTTCGGATGACTCAAGTGAACCCCGGAACGGACGCCTCCGTACCGCCGCTGACACCACCATGACGCAGGTCGCACACATCTTGACGGCCTTCTGACACGGCCCGTCGGCGGCGGTGCGGCGGGATTTCCCGGCCGGTGCCTCCCGGTCGATGCCTCCCGGCCGGTGTCTCCCGGCCGATGCCTCCCGGCCGGTGTCTCAGCCCAGCCCCGGGACGAACTGGATCAGCAGGTCGATCGCCTTGATGCCGAGGAACGGCAGCACCAGCCCGCCCAGTCCGTACACCCGCAGGTTGCGCCGGAGCAGGTCGGTCGCGGAGGCCGGCTGGTAGCGCACGCCGCGCAGGGCGAGCGGGATCAGGGCGACGATGATCAGCGCGTTGAAGATGATCGCGGAGGCGATCGCCGAGGTGGGGCTGTGCAGTTCCATGATGTTCAGGTGGTGCAGCCCGGGGTAGGCGTTCGCGAACATCGCGGGGATGATCGCGAAGAACTTGGCCACGTCGTTGGTGATCGAGAAGGTGGTCAACGCGCCTCGGGTGATGAGGAGTTGCTTGCCCACCCGGATGATCTCGATCAGCTTCGCCGGGTTGGAGTCGAGGTCGACCATGTTGCCGGCCTCCTTGGCGGCCGGGGTGCCGGAGTTCATCGCGACGCCGACGTCGGCCTGGGCGAGCGCGGGGGCGTCGTTGGTGCCGTCGCCGGTCATCGCGACCATGTTCCCGGCGGCCTGCTCGCGCCGCAGGTGGGCGAGCTTGTCCTCCGGGGTGGCCTCGGCGAGGAAGTCGTCCACCCCGGCCTCATCGGCGATGGCGCGCGCGGTCAGCGGGTTGTCCCCGGTGACCATGACCGTACGGATGCCCATCCGCCGCAGCTCGGCGAAGCGTTCGGCGATGCCCTCCTTCACCACGTCCTTGAGCTCGACGACGCCCAACGCCCGTGCGCCGTGCCGGTCGTGGACGGCGACCAGCAGCGGGGTGCCGCCGGACCCGGCGATCCGGTCCACCAGCGGCTCGGCCTCCATCGGCAGCCGTCCGCCGGAGTCCACCACCCAGCGGGCGACGGCGCTCGCGGCGCCCTTGCGGATCAGGCAGGTGGTGCCGTCCGGCCAGGTGAGGTCCACGCCGCTCATCCGGCTGTGCGCGGTGAACGGCACGGGCCGCTGTTCGCCGAGTTCGCCGGGGGAGCGCGGCGGCACCCAGTATTGACGGTTCGTCAGTTCGACCAGTGACCGCCCCTCCGGTGTCCCGTCCGCGACGGAGGCCAACTGGGCGGCCTCGGCGAGCTGTTCGGTGGTCGCGCCGGGCAGCGGGTGCAGGGCGACGGCCCGGCGGTTGCCGTGGGTGATGGTGCCGGTCTTGTCGAGCAGCAGCACGTCCACGTCCCCGGCGGCCTCCACCGCCCGGCCGGAGAGCGCGACCACGTTGCGCTGCACCAGCCGGTCCATGCCGGCGATGCCGATGGCGGAGAGCAGGGCGCCGATGGTGGTCGGGATGAGGGCGACCATCAACGCGACCAGCACGATGGTGGTTTGCGGCGCGTTGGCGTAGATGGCCATCGGCTGGAGCGACACGACGGACAGCAGGAAGACGATGGTCAGCGAGGCCAGCAGGATGTTGAGCGCGACCTCGTTCGGCGTCTTCTGCCGGTCGGCGCCCTCGACCAGGGCGATCATCCGGTCCACGAAGCTCTGCTCGGGCCGCGAGGTGACCCGGACGACCAGGTGGTCGGAGAGGACCTTCGTCCCGCCGGTGACGCCGGTGCGGTCGCCGCCGGACTCCCGGAGCACCGGCGCGGACTCCCCGGTGATCGCGGACTCGTCGACGGCGGCGACGCCTTCGACCACCTCGCCGTCCCGCGGGATCACCTCGCCGGCCGGCACGAGGACGATGTCGTGCAGCAGCAACTGCTCGGCGGGAACGACCTCGTGGCGCAGGTCGCGGGTGCCGACCCGCCAGTGCGGCAGTCGTCGCGCCGTGGTGGTGGACCGGGCGCGGCGCAGCGATTCGGCCTGCGCCTTGCCGCGGCTCTCCGCGACGGCCTCGGCCAGGTTGGCGAACAGCACGGTCAGCCAGAGCCAGAAGGAGATCACCCAGGCGAAGACGCTCGGGTGGAGGACGGCGCTGACGGTGGTGAGCGCGGAGCCGCACTCGACCACCAGCATCACCGGGTTGCGCGTCATGGTGCGCGGGTGGAGCTTGCGGACGGCGGCGGGCAGTGCCTCGGCCAGCTGGCGGCGGGTGATCAGCTGGCGGCGGACGCCCGGCGAGGTGGGCCGGTGGCCGGGCGGCGGCCCGGGCGCACGGTCCGGGCGCCGGAACAGGTTCTGCTGGTCGGTGGTGTCCGGGGTGGTGAGGGCCGAACGGCGCATCGTCTCGGGGACCTTCCGGGCCGCCCGGTCGGGTGGGGCGGCGGTTCGGTGGGGCTGCGGGGACGGCGGACAGCCCACCACCGGAGCACCGGGGGACATGCCCGCCTTGACGAGGCCTTGGCGGCGCGGCGGCCGTCCTTGACAGACTCCTGACACCGCGGACGGGCCGCCGCAGGACCACTGTCAGGAGGGCGTCAAGGACCGGGCCCGGGACGTACGTCATGCGTCAAGGACGGGTGCGGTCGGTGTGCGGAGGGTCTCCACTGGAGGTGTCCGGCCGTACGGGCCGCCGCTGGAAGGGACCTGCCATGACCACTGTCACCGCCGTCGTCGACCTCGACGAGCCGCTGGAGCGGACGGTCCGCCCGGTGGCCGTCGCCTGGCGCCGGGACCGCCCCGGGCCGCCGGAACCGGCCCCGGCGGCGGACCGGGAACGCACCCGTCCGGCGCACTGCCGGTTCGCGATGCACTACGAGGACTGACACCCGGACCGACACCCGGACCGACACCCGCCGGAGCACCCCGTCGCCCACGCGCCCGCCCACAGGAGTAGCCGCCATGACCCAGCTCGTCGCCCGGCCCGTCACCGCCCCCGCCCCCGCGTCCGTCACCGCCCCCACGTCCGTCACCACCTCCGCCGATGCGCTCGGCGGCCCCTGGCCCGCCTCGGCGCGGCCCGGCCGGGGAGGCGAGGTGCTGGTCGGCGGTGTGGGACTGGCGGAGGCCGCCGAGCGGTTCGGCACCCCGCTGTACGTGCTGGACGAGGCCGAGGTCCGGGGCCGGGCCCGGGCCTACCGGCGGGCGCTGCCGCACGCCGAGGTGCTGTACGCGGCCAAGGCCTTCCTGTGCAGCGCGATGGCCGACTGGGTGGAGCAGGAGGGGCTGGGGCTGGACGTCTGCTCGTCGGGCGAGCTCTGGCTGGCCGTCTCGGCCGGCTTCCCGGCGCAGCGGATCCTGCTGCACGGCAACGCCAAGTCCCCGGAGGAGCTGCGGCTGGCGCGGCGGCTGCGGGTCGGGCGGATCGTGATCGACGGCCCGGCGGAGATCGCCCGGCTGGCCGCGCTGGTGGCGGCGGACACACCGCAGAAGGTGCTGGTCCGGGTGGTTCCCGGGATCGCCGCCGGGCACCACGCGGCGGTGCGCACCGGGGTCGGCGGGCAGAAGTTCGGTTTCCCGATCGAGGGCGGTGACGCGGCGGACGCCGTCGCCCGGGTGCTCGACCAGCCGGGCCTCGAACTGGCGGGACTGCACTGCCACCTGGGCTCGCAGATCACCTCGGTCGAGCCGTACCTGCTCGCGGTGGACGCGCTGGTGCGGCTGCTCGCCGAGGTGCGGGAGCGGCACGGCGTGGAACTGCCGGAGCTGGACCTCGGCGGCGGCCACGGCATCCGCTACCTGGCGGGGGACGAGGCGCTGGACCTCGCCGGGTTCGCGGTGCGGGTGACCGACCGGCTGGCGGTGCGCTGCGCGGAGGCCGGGCTGGAGGTGCCCCGGCTGATCGTCGAACCCGGTCGCGCCGTGGCCGGTCCGGCCGCGGTGGCCGTGTACCGGGTGCTGTCCGTCAAGCACTCGGCCGACGGCCGCTGCTTCGTCGCGGTGGACGGCGGCATGAGCGACAACCCGCGCCCGGCGCTGTACGGATCGCCGTACGCGGTGCGGCTGGTCGGCCGCCGTTCGGAGGCGGGGGAGGCGAGGGTGGACGTGGTGGGCCGTCACTGCGAGGCCGGGGACGTGCTGGTGCGGGACGCGGCGCTGCCCGCCGACCTGCGCCCGGGCGACCTGCTGGCGATGCCGGCGGCCGGTGCGTACCAGCTGTCGATGGCGTCCGGCTACAACCTGGTCGGCCGCCCGGCCGTGGTGGCGGTGAAGGACGGCCGGGCGCGGCTGCTGATCCGGCGGGAGACGGTCGAGGACTTCCGCCTGCGCGAGGTCGGCCGCTGACGGCTGACGGCTGACGGCGGTTGCGCGGAAAGTCGGCCGGGTCGACTTCCCGCGCGGAAAAAGCAGGTGGGAGGCCCTGTCCGCCGTTGATAGGGTCCCGCCCCGTGACGAACTGGCGCGAGATCCACGAGAACGACTGTGCACTCCCCCCGGGGCGCGGGCTGGACGACCTGACCGCGGAGCTGGCGGAGGCTCTGGGGAGCCCGGACCCCGAGATCAGGGACGGTTACCCGTACGCGGTGCTGGACGCCTGGATACGGAGCGGGGTGATCGACCGCGAGCGGTGTCTGGCGCTCGGTGACCTGATGGCGGAGCGCTTCACCGATCCGCGGATCGAGGCGCGGACCTTCGCCCCGCTCGTCCTGAGGATGATCGTGAACCGGGGCGGTGCCGGGCCCGGGTGGCTCGACGCGTTCGCCGCCTGGTACCGCGCGGAGGCCGACCTGCGGGGCCGTGACGACACGCTCGGCTGGCTGCACGCGGTGGCGCACGGCGCGGACCTGCTGGGGGCCTTCGGCCTGCGGCCCGAGGTCGACCCCGGACCACTGCTCGGGCTCGCCGCCGAGCGCCTGCTCGCCCCGACGGAGTACCTGTTCGCGGAGCGGGAGGACGACCGGCTCGCCAAGGCGGTGGCCCTCGTCCTCACCCGCCCCGACCTGACGCCGGAGCGGTCGACCGCCTGGCTGGCACCGATCGCCGAGGCCCTCGCCCCGTACGAGTACGGGCCGATGCCGGTCTGGGCCTCCAACGCCGTCCGCACCCTGCGGGCCCTGTACCTGCTGGCGGACCTCGGGGTCTGCGCGGACCGCGGCGGCCGCCCCGTCCCGCTCGCCCACGGCGAGGTGGTCAAGGCCCGGGTGGCCGAGGTGCTGCGCCTGCCGCTCGGACAGGCCGGGGACGGGATCCCCACCCGGTCCGAGGGCGCCTGACGCGTCCCCCAATGTGACTGAACAGGACCGCTTCTGTCGGTTTGTCATCCCTGACGCATGAGGTAATTGATGCGAACTCGACCATTTGTGGCGGGCCGCTGTTAGGCTGCGCGACTGAATACGAACTCTCCACGATGTAAAAGGACTTGGAAGAGAGGGTGAAGGATCGCTCCTTCGCCGCCGCCGCCGACACCCGAGGAGCCACGTGAGACCCGAAGACGTCCCCCTGTTGTTCCAGGAGTTGGCCCGCGAGTTCGCCGACGTCACCGACATGTCGGTGGCGGCGACCGGTTCCCTCGCCCGCGGCGACCACCGCACCGGGCCGAGCGGAGACGTCGTCTCCAACCTCGACCTGGTCCACGTCGTGGCCGAGGACGCGGACGTGCCGGAAGTCCGCGACGTGGTGGGACGGAGGATGCGGCGGATCTCCGACACCTTCCGGATCGAGACGACGTCCGTCATCGCCAGGCTCCCGGCGTTCCGGCTGGCCGGCCACGCCCACTACCGGATCAGCATGAGGCCCGAGTGGTTCTGCGACGGCCTCGCACTCGGACCGGAGGGCTTCGACCTGCCGGGCCGCGACGACGGCGACCCGCACGGGGCACTGGCCTGGATGATGCAGCCCGTCCCCTACTACCTGGCGAAGGCGACGGCCGTGGACCCGACGACCAACCTCGCCAAGGCCCGCAGGGCCGCGACGCGGCTGGCCGACCGGTTCGACCTCAAGGGGGTGCGCGACGGCCTCGACGACCTCCCGCACGCCCTGCGCGCCCTGATCGCCGAGCGCGGCGTCACCCCGCTCGAATCCACCGCGCGCTACCTCGCCACCCCCACCCACCCCGCCGTCGCGCAGCTCGTCCGCGACGCGGTCTTCGTCGAGAGCATGGGCCTGTCGTCCGCCGACTCGATGGTCGTCCTGCTGCCGTCCGCCCCGAACTGACCACCACCGGAGAGCACCCCATGTCCACCCGGCAGCACGTGGAGATCCTGCCCCCGCACCCCTTGCGGGCCGGCTACGACAGGTCCTTGGAACGCGGGTCGATAGCCGACGACTTCCAACGGCGCCTGGAGCCCGCCAACTTCAACCCGGGCTACCTCGGCGCCCTGACCGAGCGGGTCGAACTGGCCCTGGGCCGGGACCCGGCGGACGAGACCATGCGCTGGCGCCTGGCGTTCCTGCTGCTCCAGAACAACGCCACCGCGGCCGCCGTCGAACGGGCCGAGGACCTGCTCGCCGGAGCCGTCCTCCCGCAGAGCCGGCGGCTGGCCCACCTGGTGGCGGGGATCCGGAGCCGGGCCGGCCGGCCGCGCACCGGACGTGGCGTCCGGCGGGTCAACTGGTCGATCAACAACCGCTGTCCGATGTCCTGCCAGGGCTGCTACAACCCGTTCGCCGCGGAGCAGATCGACCTGGCCCAGGCGGACCGGATCATCGCGAAGCTGGCCGCGCACGGGACCACCGACCTGGTGCTGGCGGGCGGCGACCCGCTGCTGTGGCCGCCGATCTTCGACGTGGTCGACCACGCGATCGCCGCCGGCCTCAAGGTCGGCCTCGACACCACCGGATACACGCTCACCGCCGAGAAGCTCGACCGCCTCCGCGGCCTGTCCTCGCTGCGGCTGCCGCTGGACGCCGTCACCGCGGACGTGCAGCGGGCGTTCCGCCGCAGCCCGGACGCCGACCTCCTCCGGGCGCTGCTGGAATCCCTCGCCCTGTGCGACGCCGAGGGCTTCGACCGGGTGCGGGTGCACACCGTGGCGAGTGCCGAGAACCTCCACCAACTGCCGGAGCTCGCCGCCGAGATCATGTCCCACCCTTCGGTCGCCCAGTGGGTGATCTTCCAGTGGTGGGGCCGGCGGGCGTCGCCGGCCACGGTCCGCAGGCTCGGGGTGGCGGTCGAGGACGTCCGCGCGGTCGTGGACGGGATCCGGCGCGACCACCCCGGCCGGGAGATCCACCTCGCGGAGAGCAGCGAGCGGGAGCTGCTGAACTGGATGATCCAGTCGAGCGGGCAGGTCGTCACCTTCGGGTCGGGCGCGGAGGAGGAGTTCATCCTGGGCAACCTCCTGACCGACGAGGTCGAGGAGATCCTGACCCACCCGATCCTGGACTTCGAGGCCATGTCCCGCGGGATCCCGGTCACCCCGGGAACGCGCTTCCCCGGCGCCGACGGGGGCGCCCCGTAGGCGGCGGACCGGACCTGCCCCCTCGCCGGCGGGCACCGGGTGCTGCGCGGTGCCCGCCGGCGGCGGTCGGATCAGGCGGCGAGCAGGTACCAGCCCCCGAGGCCGCTGCACATGCTCGCGTTGTAGGTGCCCGCGCGGAAGCCGGCCGGAACGGGCTGGTAGGGGCACATGTACTCGCCGACGCGGGCCAGTTGCTGGTACCACGAGCCGATGTTGCCGCAGCCGGAGTTCATGTGGCCGGTGAGCACGTAGCCGGGCGGGATAGGCGAACCCGCGCAGGTGTACTGGCCGTCGCGGGGCAGCTCCAGGTACCAGTAGTCGATGCCGCTGCAGCCGGTGGCGTTGTGGAGGGTGATCACGTAGCCGGGGGGAATCGGAGAGGTGGCGCAGGTCCAGATGCCGTTCTGCACGGGCTGGATGTACCAGGCGCCGGCCTTGTTGCACCCGCTCGGCTGGCGCTGGGTGATCACGTAGCCGTCCGGTACGGGCGTGCCGGGACAGACCCATCCGGGGGAGGCCTGGGCGGCGGCGACCGGTGCCGCACCGGCCGTGCCGGCGGCCGTGCCGGTGAGGACGGCCACCAGCAGGGTGACCACCCCCACCGCGGCGGCGAGCCGGCCCCGGACTGCCGCCGTCCATGAACGACCGAGCACGTGGCGATACTTGATGTTCACTTCTCACCAGTCCAATCGACGGGTCCGCGAAGCGCCGCGCGATGGCCGTACGACGCCGTGCCGCGGAGCTGGACCGACCCTAGTCGGACGGACGGTGGGGCCGGTCGAGACTGGATGAATACATGACAAACCTGGCCGGAAAGCGACCCGGACCCCTCCCGCCGGGTCGAGTCACCCGCTGATAACGGAACGGTTGCGGAGCCCGCCGTTCCCCTCTCCAGGGCTTGACGGCACGGGGAGGGCGGGCGTTTGCTGTGTCCGCTCGTTCGAACCTGTTTGGTTCTGGTCTGTTTTGTGTGTTTGAACGTTCAAACGGACCCGAGCGACCCCCGTCGCACCTGTCACACCCACCACCCCCTGCGCATCACAGCCTTCCGGCGCCACCCCACCGAGAGGAATGCAATGTCACACCTTTCTCGTCGCGACCTTCTCCGCGCCTCCGGAGCCGGCCTGCTGGCCGTCGCCGCCGGCGGCACCCTCGCGGCCTGCGGCGGCGGCTCCGGCTCGGGAGGCGCCGCCGGCGGGGACGCCGACACCGGCACGATCACCGTCTGGTCCTGGGCCACCGCCGCCGACGCCCTGCGCGGCATCGTCCCGGCCTTCGAGAAGGACAACCCGGGGATCAAGGTCGACGTCCAGGACATCGGCGAGCCCGCCATCTGGGACAAGATCACCGTCGGTCTGGCGGCCGGCGGCCAGGGCCTCGGCGACGTCCTCCACATCGGCTGTGACTACCTGCCCGGCTACCAGGAGAAGTTCCCCGGCGGCCTGGCCGACCTCTCCGCGCTCGGCGCCGACGCCCACAAGGACAAGTTCGCCAAGGGCCTGTGGCCGGTCGTCACCGGCAAGGACGGCCACGCCTACGCGCTGCCCTGGGAGGTCAACGCGCTGGGCTTCTTCTACCGCAAGGACTACTTCGACAAGGCGGGCATCGACCCCGAGGCCTTCGCCACCTGGGACGACCTGCTCGCCGTCGCCGACCGCTTCAAGGCCGCCAACCCCGGCATCGCGCTGATCGGCGTCAACCGGGCCGCCAACCCCACCCCCGACCTGGACTTCCTCCAGGGCCTGATGCAGCTCCAGGGCGCCTTCTACTTCGACCTCCAGGGCAAGATCACCGTCGCCTCGGAGCCGGCCGTGCGGGCCCTGACCATCATCAAGCGGCTGGACGAGGCCGGGCTGATCGGTGACACCCCCGGCGTCCAGAGCTGGCAGCCGGTGATGAAGAGCGGCAAGCTCGCGGTGGCCGCGATGCCCACCTGGGTCGCGCACTACCTGGAGAAGAAGTTCCCCGACCAGAGCGGCAACTGGCGCCTCACCAAGCCCCCGGCGGTCACCCCCGGCGGCAAGCGCACCGCGCTGGTCAACTCCACCCACCTGGCCGTCGCCGCCTCCAGCCCGCGCCGCCGCGCCGCCTGGAAGTTCGTCGAGTACGCGCTCACCCGCACGGCCTCGGTCAACACGATGTTCAACGCGGGCGGCGTCTTCCCGGCCCTCACCGAGGCCTACGCCGACCCGATGTACGCCGCGCCCAGCGCCTTCTACGGGGGCCAGGCGGTGCTCAAGACCTTCACCGACCTCGCCATCGAGGGCGGCGACCCCACCAACTACTCCGGCGACTACGCCCGCGCCCTCAAGCTCGTCAGCGACGCCCAGACCAAGGTCCTCCTCAAGGGCGCCGACCCGGCCGCCGTCCTCCAGGACGCCGCCAAGCAGCTCGCCCAGCAGACGGGGCGCGGTATCGCATGAGTGCCGCCAGCCCGACCTCCGCCGCCCTCGCCGGGAAGGCCCGGCCGAGCCGCCGGCGGCGCACCGCCCTGCCGTACCTGCTGCTCGCCCCGGCCCTGCTCACCTTCGGCGTGTTCAAGGCCTACCCGATCATCGAGTCGCTGTGGCTCTCCTTCACCACCGGCGCCGGCGCCGCCACCCGCAGCGCCGGCATCGCCAACTACCAGCGGCTGCTGGACGATCCGCTGTTCTGGACGGCCCTGCGCAACACCGGCGAGATCCTCGTCGTCCAGGTCCCGCTGATGCTCGGACTGGCCCTGCTGATGGCCGTCGGCATCAACTCCGCGGTGGTGCGCTGGCGCACGGTGTGGCGACTCGGCGTCTTCATGCCCTCGGTCACCGGCCTGGTCGCCACCGGCGTGATGTTCGCCTACCTGCTCAAGTCCGACGACGGCGCGGTCAACTGGGTGCTGAACGCCGTCGGCCTGCCCTCCGTCGACTGGCTGGGCCAGCCGGTCTGGGCCCGGATGGCCGTCGTGGTGGTGCTCACCTGGCACTACACCGGCTACAACGCCGTCATCTACCTCGCCGGACTCCAGTCCATCCCGAAGGAGTTGTACGAGGCCGCGATGGTCGACGGCGCCGGTCCGATCCGCCGCTTCACCTCGATCACCGTCCCCGCGCTGCGTCCGGTGCTGCTGTTCACGGTCGTGCTCTCGACCATCGGCACGCTCCAGCTCTTCGACGAGCCGTACGTGCTGACCGGCGGCGGGCCGGACAACGCCACCCTGACCGTCTCCATGTACCTGTACCAGAACGGCTTCCGGTACTTCGACTTCGGCTACGCCTCCGCCATCGCCTACGCGCTCACCCTGATCGTGTCGGTGCTCGGCGCCCTCCAGATGCGCCTGATGGGAGAGCGCGACAAGTGACCTCCAAGACCACCACCCCCCAGACCACGACGCCCGGGACCACGACGCCCGGGAGCACGACGCCCGAGGGCGCGACACCCCGGAGCGCTGCGCCCGGGGGCGCGACCCCCCGGAGGGCGAACCCCCTCAAGAAGCTGCGCGGCTGGCCGCTCACCTTCTTCCTGGCCGGCATCACCGGGCTGTCGATCGCCCCCTTCTACTGGCTGGTGGTCTCCGCCACCCGCAAGGACACCGAGGTCTTCGACTGGCCGCCCAAGCTGCTGCCCGGCGGGAGCCTCGGCGAGAACCTGAGCCACCTCCAGCAGAAGATCGGCCTGCTCCGGGTGATCGGGAACTCCGTGCTGGTGGCGGGGGTCCAGACGCTGGGCGCCCTCGTCGTGGCGCTGCTCGCGGGCTACGCCTTCGCCAAGTTCCGCTTCCGCGGCCGCACCCTGCTGTTCGCACTGCTGCTGTCCACCCTCGTGGTGCCCGAACAGGTCACGCTGGTACCGCTGTTCAAGATGATGACGAACTTCGGCCTGCTGGACACCTACCAGGCGCTGATCCTGCCCGGCCTGTGCGTGCCGTTCGCCATCTTCCTGATGCGGCAGTCGCTGAGCAGCCTGCCGGACGAACTCCTGGACGCCGCGCGGGTCGACGGCGCGGGCGAGATCCGGGTGCTGTTCAGCGTGGTGGTGCCGGTCATGCGGCCGGTGCTGGCGGCGCTGTCGATCTTCCTCTTCCTGGGGTCCTGGAACCAGTTCGTCTGGCCGCTGATCGCCCTGCGCAGCCCCGAGATGCACACCCTGCCGGTCGCCCTGGCGACGCTGCACGGCAACAAGTCCAACACCGACTACGGCGCGATCCTCTCCGGCACCGCGCTGTCCACCCTGCCGATGATGGTCCTCTTCCTGGTCCTCCAGCGGCAGTTCATCTCCGGCCTGCTGGCCGGCGCCACGAAGGGCTGACCATGACCGAGAGCACGACCGAGAACAGGAACGAGAGCACGACCGGGAGCCCGAGCGGGAGCACGGGCGGGACGACGACCGGCACCGACGACGTCTGGGAGCCGCACGCCCCCACCGCCGCCGGCGGCCTGCGCCGGCTGTACGCCGACGGGCTGGACCTGCGGGTGAGCGGCACCGGCACGGCCCGGGGCATCGCCGACGGGGTGGTGGAGGTGACCGCCGAGGGCGCAGGCGAGGTGCGGATCGAGTGGCGCGTGCCCTGCGTGGACGCCACCGCCCTGTGGACCCCCGAGCCGCGCGGCACCGGCCGGCTGCCCGCCGCCTGGAGCGCCCCGCGCCGCACCTCGCTGGCCAACGGCGCGCCGATCGCCGCACTGGTCGGCACCGGGGACGTCGCCCTGTGCGCCTTCGCCGCCGGGCGTCCGGACGTGCTGACCGGGGCCGGAGTGGTCGAGGAGACCGGCGAGTTCCGGTTCTGGGCCCAGGCCACCGACCGGCTCACCGTCCGGATCGACACCTCCCGCCGGCACTTCGGGCGCGCCCTGGCCGACCTCGCCGCCTGGTGGGGCGAGGGCCGCACGGCCGACATCCCGGACGCCGCCCGCCGCCCCGCGTACTCCACCTGGTACTCGATGCACCAGGACATCACCCCCAAGGGCGTCGAGACCCAGGCCGCGCTCGGCAAGGAGCTGGGCCTGGACGTGATCATCGTGGACGACGGCTGGATGACCGCCGACCGCACCCGCGGCTACGCCCACTGCGGCGACTGGGAGCCGGTCTCGCTGCCCGACACCGCCGCCCACGTGCGGCGGGTGCACGACCTCGGCGTGCGCTACATGCTCTGGTACGCGCTGCCGTTCATCGGCAAGGACAGCGCCGCGTACCGGGAGATCGGCCACCTCGCGCTGGCCGACGCCGCCCACATGGGCGCGATCGTCGCCGACCCGCGCCACCCCGAGGTCCGGGCCTTCCTCACCGACCGGCTCGCCCGGGCCGTCGAGGAGTGGGGCATGGACGGCCTCAAGGTGGACTTCGTCGACTGGTTCGCCCGCGCCGCCGAGAGCGCCGACGCCCCGCCGGCCCGCCCCGGCGCGGACTGCGCGACCGTCGACGAGGGCGTGGAGCGGCTGCTCGCCGGGATCCGCGGCCGGATCACCGCCGCCGACCCGGAGGCGATGATCGAGCACCGCCAGCCGTACGTCAGCCCCGGCCTGTGGCCGTACGCGACCATGATCCGCGCCACCGACTGCCCGCTCAGCCCGCAGGAGAACCGGCAGCGGACCGTCGACGTGCGGCTCGCGGCCGGGCCCGTCCCCGTCCACGCCGACATGCTGATGTGGCACCAGGGCGAGCCGCCGGAGCAGGTCGCCTGCCACCTGATCAACGTGCTGTTCTCGGTGCCGCAGATCTCCGTCGACCTCGCCGCGCAGAGCGAGGCCCAGCGCGAGACCATCGCCTTCTGGCTCGGCGTCTTCCGCGAGCACACCGCCACCCTCCAGCTCGGCGAACTGCTCCCGGCCCGCCCGGACCTCGGCTACCCGATGGTCACCGCGCGCGGCGCCGACACCGTGGCGGTGGCCCGCTACGCCGCACTGCCGGTGGACGTCTCCGGCGGGGACTGGCGCACCCTGCTGGTCGCCAACGCCGACGCCGACCCGGACGTCCGGCTCACCGGCGGCCGCGGGCAGGTGGCGGTGACGGTGCAGGACGCCCGGGGGCGTATCGTCCGGCAGGGCGAGGTCGAGCTGGACCGGGCGGACGCGATCGTGGTGCCGCGCGGCGGACTGCTGACCCTGCGCCGGGCCTGACCTCGCGCCGGGCCTGACCCTGCGCCGGGCCCTGACCCCGCGTCGGGCCCGGTCCCGCGCAGGGCCCGACCCGCTCGGGGCGGCGGACCGGCGCCGGCCCCGTCGTCCCGAGCCCCGACCACCCCTGGAGGACCGCATGCCCGAGGGACCGCACCGGCCGCGCCGTGGCGCCGCCACGATCGAGGAGGTCGCCCGGGCGGCCGGGGTCTCCCGGCAGACCGTCTCCAACACGCTGAACGCGCCGCAGCGGGTCCGCCCGGAGACCCTGGAGCGGGTGAACGCGGCGATCCGCGAACTCGGCTACCAGCCCGACCAGTCGGCCCGCTCGCTGCGCAGCGGTGCCCGCCGCACCATCGGCTACCTCGCCCCGGTGGACGACCCGCTCGACCCGAACCCGCTGATGGCCGGCTTCCTGGAGGCCCTGGTCGACGCGGCCGGGGCGGCCGGGCAGCGGGTGCTGCTGTTCCGGCCGGGGCAGGGCGCGGCCGACCCGGCGGCGGCGATCGACGAACTGGTGGCGGCCCGCCAGGTGGACGGACTGGTGCTGGCCGACGTGCTGCACGAGGACGTCCGGATCGCCCATGCGGCCCGGCTCGGCGTCCCGTTCGTCAGCTTCGGACGGACCGGGCCCGGGCAGCCGCAGCACTGGGTGGACATCGGCAACGAGGCGGCGATGGCCGAGGTGGTGCGGCACCTCGCGGCGCTCGGCCACCGCCGGATCGGCTACCTCGGGGCCGCCGAGGAGCTGCCCTGGATGGCGGCGCGGCGGGCCGGGTTCCTCGCCGAGGCCGACCGGCTCGGCCTGTCCGCGGTGGCGACGGGCACGGCGAGGGCCGGGGCCGTTGACGGAGCCGGTGACGGGGCCGGGGGAGCGGCCGGGGGCTCCGTGACGGCCTCCGTACGGGCGCTGCTGCGCGGGCCCGACCGGCCGACCGCCGTCGCGGCCGGCAGCGACCTGCTGGCACTGGACGTGTACGAGGCGGTCCGGGCGGACGGACTGGTGATCGGGCCCGGCGGGGTGGCGGTCACCGGGTTCCACGACACGCCGCTCTGCCGGCACCTCCATCCCGGGCTGACCTCGGTCCGGCTGCCGCTGCGGGCGATCGCCACGGCGCTGGTCGGCCGGCTGCTGGACCAGGTGCGCGGGCGGGCGGCGCCGGGCGAGGGGCTGGAGCTGCCCACCGAGCTGGTGGTGCGGGGGAGTTCGGGCCGCTCCGGCGGGACGCAGCGACCCGGCTGGTCGGGCTGGTTCGGCGAGCCGGGGCGGTCGGGTGAGCCGGGGCGGTCGGGTGAGTCGGGGCGGCCGGACCGGTCGGGCTAGCCGGGCCGGTTCGTGCGGTCCGCCGTCGCCGCCACGATCAGCTCGCCGACCATGCCCGCGGCGGCCGCCCGCTGCTCGGCGGGCAGGGCGTCGTCGGTGACCAGGACGTCCAGCTGGTCCAGGTCGGCGAAGGTGGCCAGGCCGACCGCGTTCCACTTGGTGTGGTCCGCGACCACGACCACCCGGCGGGCCGACCGGAGGAAGGCGCGGTTGGTCTCCGCCTCGGCGAGGTTCGGGGTGGTCAGCCCGGCCTCGGGGGAGAGCCCGTGGCAGCCCAGGATCAGCAGGTTGACGTGCAGGGAGCGGATCGCCCGGTCGGCCACCGGCCCGACCAGCGCGTCCGAGGGGGTCCGCACGCCGCCGGTGCGGATCACCGTGGCGGTGGCCGGCGTGCCGTCCTCGGCGGGCTGTTCCAGCAGCTCGGCGATCCGCAGCGAGTTGGTCACCACGGTCAGGCCCTCGACCGCGCGCAGGTGCCGGGCGACCGCGAAGGTGGTCGTCCCGCCGGCCAGCCCGACCGCCGAACCCGGCGGGACGAGCGCGGCGGCGGCCCGGGCGATCGCCTCCTTGGCGGGCAGCTCCCAGTGCGCCTTGGTCTCGAACCCGGGCTCGCCGGTGGCCGGCGCCTCGACCCGGACGGCGCCGCCGTGCACCTTGTGGACCAGGCCCCGGCGCGCCAGCGCGTCCAGGTCGCGCCGGACCGTCATGTCGGAGACCCCGAGGTCGCGGACCAGCTCGGTGACCCGGACCCCGCCGCGCTCGCGGATCTGCTCCAGGATCAGCACGCGGCGCTGTCCGGCGAGCGGTTGGGCGCTGTCAGCCATCGGGAGGCCTCCTTCGAGCACTTCGGCCACGTGCTCATGGTGGATAATGTTTGAGATTGTAGCTTTCTGTTGATTTACCCATGTCCAATGGCTTCACTCGGAGGAAGAAGGGCCATGCCCGGTACGTCCCTGACCCAGCCCACCGTCAGGACAGTGACCACCCTCGCGGACGGTCGGCAGCTGATCTACTACGACGGCGGCACCGCCGCCCCCCGGAGCGCGGTGGACGAACGGCCGCTCGACCCGCAGACCCCCGGTTCCGAGGTCCGGCTGGACCCGGCCACCGGCGACTGGGTCACCATCGCGGCCCACCGCCAGGCGCGCACCTACCGGCCGCCGGCCGAGGAGTGCCCGCTCTGCCCGTCCCGGGACGGGCGGCTCAGCGAGATCCCGGCCGAGGACTACCAGGTGGCCGTCTTCGAGAACCGCTTCCCCTCGCTGGCCGGCCCGCCCGCGGAGCCCGTCCGGGCGGCCGGGGGCCTGTGGACCAGCGGCCCCGGCGCCGGGCGCTGCGAGGTGGTCTGCTTCACCGCCGACCACGAGGCCTCCTTCGCCGACCTCACCCCCGAGCGCGCCCGGCTCGTCCTGGACGCCTGGACCGACCGCACCGCCGAACTCTCCGCCCTGCCCGGCGTGCGGCAGGTCTACTGCTTCGAGAACCGGGGCGCCGAGATCGGCGTCACCCTCGCCCACCCGCACGGCCAGGTCTACGCCCTGCCCTTCACCGCCCCGCGCACCGCCCGGATGGCCACCCGTGCCGCCGAACACCGCGCCGCCACCGGCCGCAACCTCTTCGAGGACCTGCTCGCCGCCGAACGCGCCCACGGCGACCGCATCGTGCTCGCCGGAACGCACTGGACGGCCTTCGTCCCCTTCGCCGCCCGCTGGCCGTACGAGGTCCACCTCCACCCGCACCGCCGGGTGCCCGACCTGACCGCGCTGGACGCCGAACAGCGGGACGAATTCCCCGCCCTCTACCTGGAGTTGCTGCGCCGCTTCGACCGGCTCTTCGGCACCGGCCGGACCCCGTACATCTCCGCCTGGCACCAGGCCCCGGCCGGACAGCGGGACGAACTCGCCCTGCACCTGGAGCTGTTCACCATCCGGCGCGCCGCCGACAAGCTCAAGTACCTGGCCGGGGTGGAATCCGGCATGGACGCCTTCGTCAACGACGTCACCCCCGAGGACGCGGCCCGCCGGCTGCGGGAGGTCGCCGCATGAACACCTTCGAGCAGCTGTACGGCCGCCCCTCCGAGGGGGAGTGGGCCGCCCCCGGCCGGGTCAACCTGATCGGCGAACACACCGACTACAACCTCGGGTTCGTCCTCCCCATCGCCCTGCCGCGGACCGTCCGCGCCCAGGCCGCCCGGCGGGAGGACGGACTGCTGCGGCTCTGGTCCGCCCAGGGCGGCGCCCTCGTGACGCTGAAGGTGGACGACCTCGCCCCCGGCTCGGTGCCCGGCTGGGCCGGCTACCCGGCCGGGGTGGTGTGGGCGCTGCGCGAGGCCGGGCACCGGGTCGGCGGGGCCGACCTCCGGCTGGACAGCGACGTGCCCGGCGGCGCCGGGCTCTCCTCCTCGGCCGCCCTGGAGTGCGTCGTCGCCGCCGTCTGCAACGACCTGTACGGGCTGGGCCTGGCGGGCCCGGAGCTGGCGGTGCTGGCGCAGCGGGCCGAGAACGCCTTCGTCGGCGTGCCCTGCGGAATCATGGACCAGATGGCCTCGATGTGCTGCCGCCCCGGGGCCGCCCTGTTCCTCGACAGCCGTGATCTGACGATGCGTCAGGTGCCCGTCGACCTCGCGGGCGCGGGCCTCGCCCTGCTCGTCCTGGACACCCGGGTGAAGCACGACCTCGGCGACGGCGCCTACGCCGCGCTGCGGGCCGGCTGCGAACGCGCCGCCGCCCTGCTCGGGCTGCCCGCGCTCCGCTCGCTCCAGCAGTCCGGACTGGCCGAAGCGCTCGCCCGGCTCCCCGAGGACCTGGTTCCCCTGGTGCGCCACGTGGTCACCGAGAACGCCCGGGTGGAGGCCGCCGTCGCCCGTCTGGACGCCGGCGACCCCGCCGCGCTCGGCCCGATCCTCACCGCCGGGCACGCCTCGCTGCGCGACGACTACCGGGTCTCCTGCCCGGAGACCGACCTCGCCGTCGACGCGGCCCTGGCCGCCGGCGCCCACGGCGCGCGGATGACCGGCGGCGGCTTCGGCGGCTCGGTCATCGCCCTGGTGGACGCGGACACCGCCGAGCGCGTCGCCGCCGAGGTCACCGCCGCCTTCCGCGAAGCCGGGTACGCCGAGCCGCGCACCCTCACCGCCGTCCCGGCGGAGGGGGCGCGCCGGCTCCGCTGAACCGCTCCGCCGGGCGGGGGCTCGGGACAGGCCCTACGCCCGGTGGGCGGCCGGGCGCTCCGGGGAGGCCTCCGCGAGCGCCCGGGTGACCGCCTCGACCCCGGCCCGCAGCCCGTACACCGGGGTGGCCGGCTGCTGGCGCCAGGACTCGTCGATCCCGCCCGCGTCCACGGTGTCGAAGCCCAACGCGTCGACCAGCTCCCGCACCACCCGCTTGGCCGCCTCGTCGTCCGACGCGACCGGCACGGCGATCCGCTCCGGGTCCCCGGCCGGGCGCGGGCGCTCCAGCAGGTCCTGGGCGTAGGTGCCGTTGAACACCTTCACCACCCGGTGCCCGAGGTGCTGCTCCGTCCACCGGCTCTCGGTGAGCCCGCCGTCCTCGATCGCGTCGATCCGGCCGTCGCGCTCCTTCGGGTAGTAGTTGCCGGTGTCGATCACCGCGACGCCCTCGGCGGCGCCGTCCAGCAGCCCGGCGGGCAGGTCCGGCACGCGCTTCAGCGGCACCGTCACCACCACGACCTGCGCGCCCCGGGCGGCCTCGGAGACCGTCACCGCCGTCGCGCCGGTCTCCTCGACCAGTGCCTTGAGCGTCTCCGGGCCACGGGAGTTGGCCACCGATACCTCGTGCCCCAGCGACGTCAGCCGTCGCGTCAGGTTGCCGCCGATGTTGCCCGCGCCGATGATGCCGATCTTCATGGGAAGTCCCTCTTCGCGAGTGCCGTATTGGACCGTCGCCCTGGCCCAACCGTCCGGTGATCGCGCCGATTCCCGGTTTGCAGGGTGGTTTTCCGGGACCCACGGTCGAGGCGGGCCTGGTGCCGTCCCGGCACCGGTCGCGAAGGTGAACGGCATGAGCCACACTTCCTCCGACGCCACCGCTCTTGCCGACGCCACCGTCCCCGGCGACGCCACCGCTCTTTCCGACGCCACCGTCCCCGGCGACGCCACGGTCCTCGTCACCGGCGGCACCAGCGGCATGGGCCTCGCCACCGCCCGTCACCTCCTCGCCACCGGTGCCCGGGTCGTCGTCACCGGCCGCGACGACGCGCGGCTCGCCCGCGCCGCGGCGCGCCTCGACGCCGGCGACCGGCTGCTCACCGTCCGCGCCGACGCCTCCGTGGCGGCCGACCTCGCCCGGCTGGCCGACACCGTGCGGGAGCGGTACGGCCGGCTCGACGGGGTCTTCGCCAACGCCGGCGTGGCCGGCTTCCAGCCGGTGGACGAGGTGACGGAGGCCGAGTTCGACCGGATCGTCGCCGTCAACCTCAAGGGCGTGTTCCTCACCGTCCAGCACGCCCTGCCGCTGCTGGACGCCGCCGGCGGCGGATCCGTCGTCCTCAACGCCTCCTGGACCCCGCACCGCGGCCTGCCCGGCGCCGCCGTCTACGCCGCCACCAAGGCCGCCGTCCTCAGCCTCGCCCGCACCCTCGGCAGCGAACTGGCCGGCCGCGGCATCCGGGTCAACTCGGTCAGCCCCGGCTACATCGTCACCGAGATCTTCCACGCGGCCCTCCCGGACCCGGCCGACCACGAGGCGGTCCGCGGCCACGTCCCGCTCGGCCGCCTGGGCACCGCCGAGGACGTCGCGCAGACGGTCGCCTTCCTGCTCTCCGACCGCTCCTCGTACATCACCGGGCAGGACATCGTGATCGACGGCGGGCTCGTCCCGGCCTTCCCGTCCCTGACCGGCTGACCGCCCCGGCCCCGGGGGGGGGGGGGGGGCGGGGAGACTCACCCGCTGGGGACAAAGAAAAAAGAAACGACCCTCAAGCAGGGTCCACGTG
>NZ_JBHVJT010000006.1:38925-68738 GCF_042798815.1 Kitasatospora sp. NPDC057738
GTCCTGACAGGGCCAGGCACGGCGGCACCCGTCCGGGTGACAATCCATGACGTGAACCCGAGCAGCGCCCTGAGCGAATTCCTCCGCACCCGCCGCGCCGGCCTGCGGCCCGAGGACGTCGACCTCCCCGACTACGGCGGCCGCCGCCGCGTCGCCGGGCTGCGCCGCGAGGAGCTCGCCCACCTCGCCGGAGTCAGCGTCGACTACTACACCCGCCTCGAACAGGGCCGCGTCGGCAACCCCTCGGACGCCGTCCTCGACGCCGTCGCCCGCGCCCTGCGGCTGGCCCCCGACGAGTCCGGCCACCTGCACCGCCTCGCCCGGCCCGCGGCCCGCCCCCGCCGCCCCGTCGAGCGCCAGCGGCCCCGCCCCTCGCTGCTGCGCCTGCTGGAGCAGCTCCCGCACACCCCGGCCCTGGTGATGGGCCACCGGATGGACGTCCTGGCCTGGAACCACGCCGCCGTCGCGCTCCTCGGCGACTACGGCGCCCTGCCCGTCGAGGAGCGCAACATCGCCCGCATCACCTTCCTCGACCCGGCCTCCCGCGAGCTCTACGCCGACTGGGCCGCGTGCGCCCGGGAGAACGTCGCCTTCCTCCACCTGGAGGCCGGCCGCCGCCCCGACGACCCGCTGCTCGCCGAGCTGATCGGCCAACTCTGCCTGGGCAGCGAAGAGTTCCAGCGGATGTGGGCCGACCACCCGGTCGCCGACAAGACCTCGGGCCGCAAGGCCTTCCGCCACCCCCTGGCCGGCACGCTGGACCTCGTGTACGACACCCTGCGGCCGGCCGACGACCCCGGCCAGGCGCTGGTGACCTACACCGCCGACCCGGGCTCGGCGTCGGACGACGGGCTGCGGCTGCTGCTGTCCTGGGCGGCCTCGGGCTGAGGTTCCCCCGTCACTTCGAGCAGGTTCTCCCTGGCCAGGACGGTCGACGGATGGTCCGGCCCGAGGACGCGGTCGAGGTCCGCCGCCGCCCGGCGGAGCATCTCCACCCCTCGCTCCACGTCTCCGGCGTGCAGGTACATGACCGCGAGGTTGTTGCGGGACGTGAGGGTGTCCGGGTGGTCGCCGCCGAGGACGCGCCGGCGGTCGGCGAGGACCCGCTCCTGGAGGCCGACGGCGTCCTCGACGCGTCCGGCCTCCAGGTAGGTGGCGGCCAGGTTGTTGCGGGACGTGAGGGTGTCGGGGTGGTCGGCGCCCAGCTCGTGCCGGCGGTCGGCGAGGACCTGCTCCTGGAGGCCGATGGCGTCCTCGACGCGTCCGGCCTCCGAGTAGGTGGCGGCCAGGTTGTTGCGGGCCATCAGGACGGTGGGGTGGTCACTGCCGTGGAGGCGTTGGAGGTCGGCGAGGACCTGCTCCTGGAGACTCATCGCCTCGTCGGTGCGTCCGGCCTCCCAGCACGACTGCGCGAGGTTCCCGAGGGCCGCGAGAGTGTCGGGATGGTCGCCTCCCAGGACGCGCTCGCTCGTGCTGGCGAGATGCGTCCAGTACTGGATGCCGGTGGCGTACAGGCCCGCCTCCACGAGGCTCGCGCCGCAGCGGAACAGCAGCAGGTGCATCCCCAGCGGCCGCTGGATCAGGCCGGTGGGCCCGTGCCTGGTGAGCACGTCGGTGTTGGCCCGGAGCGTCGCGGCCAGACCCTGCACGCCGTAGTCCGCGGTCGGCCACAGTTCGAGAAGGGCCTCGGCGACCACGATGCCCGCCCGCGTCGAGTCGGGAGCCGTGTCGAGGGCGGCACGGGCGGTGAGCGCATGGAGGGTCACCTCCCGGTGGGAGGTCTCGGTGAGGGTGACGAGGCTGTAGTTGTGCAGCAGCGCGAGCGCCTCCATCGCGTCGTCGGCCGTGACGGTCGCGCCGCGGACCCTGCCGAGATGCTCCAGCACCGGCCCGGTGCCCCACAGCTCCTGCGGATGCCCGGCCGGGTCCAGCAGCGCCGCCAACCGGAGGACCGGCCCGGCGAGCCCGACCGGCTCCTCCTGCTGCGCCGCGTCGAGGGCCAGCAGCAGCGCCGCCGCGACCGGCCCCCGGTAGCCGTCGGCACCGGAGCGGGCCGGCAGCACGGCGTCCAGGCTGCGCGAGCGGTCACGGAACAGTTCCAGGTAACGGCCGCAACCGCGCCGGGTGTTGACCATGCAGGCGGCCGCGTGGGCCAGCGCCAGCGGCAGGTGGCCCAGCGCCTCGGCGAGCTCCTCCGCGTGCTCGTCGAGGAAGCGGGCGCACTTGGCCCGCTCCAGCCGCTCGGCGAGATAGGCGGCGGACTCGGCGGGGGAGTACGTGGTGACGTCCACGAGGGTCCGGTCGCCGCCCGTACTGGCGGCTCCCCGGTGACGGGTGGTCGCGATGACCCGTCCGCGCCCGCCCCGGCTGGTGACGGGCCACAGCTCCTCGGGCGTGTGCTCGGTGGTGTTGTCGAGGACGACCAGCCAGCTCCGGTCGGTGGCGGCCAGCCAGGCGAGGAAGCGCTCCGCGTCCTGCTCGGCCTCACCGCTCGCCCCGGGCACCCGGAGCTCCACGGCGGCCCGGGCGTACAGCTCGGTCACGGCGGACGGCTCGGCCGCGTCGGCCCACAGCACCAGGTCGGTGCCCGCCTCGACGGCCGCGCGCGCGTAGTGCGCCGCGAGCTGCGACTTGCCGACGCCGCCACCGCCCGCCAGCACCTGGCTCAGCACGACCGTCCCGTACTCCCCGCGGGCCTCGTCGATGGCCCGGCGCAGCTCCGCCCGGGGCTGGAAGGCCGTCGCCCTGGGCGGGATCCGCCCGATCACCACCGGCCACCGCACCTCGGCGGTCGGCGCTGCGTACTGGTGGACGGTCAGTTCGCGCGCCTGGAAGGTGCTGCCGTTGACCGTGCTGTTCTCGATGCCGTTCCTGACCTGCCAGCCCTGCACCTGCTCGCCCCCACCGCCCGGCGTGTCGAATGGGCACCATTATGGAAGGCCCGGCCCTCCGTGCCCTCGTCACCGGCGCGTCACCGGCCTCCTCGCCGCGCTCGGCGCCGACATCGAACCGTGCCTAGCAGAACGTGCGCGCCTCGCGGCTCCGGCCGCCGTCGAGTGCCTGTCCGGCCTCGTCCTCGGTGGCGGGCCGGAACCGGTCGGCCGGCGTGTGGCCCGTCGTGGCCCCGCCGGTCGGCTGCGTGGTCCAGCGCTCGCCGCCGTCGTCGAGGCGGCGATCGTCCGGACCGACCATCCCATTGAACTCGAACACCTTTTCACCGTCCATGACATCGTGATGACCCTGACGTACCGTCCGTCCATGTGACCCTCGATCAGGCGTACGTCAACCAGATCTTCCTCCCGGACACCTACGCCCACGGCGTTCCTCACGAACTCTTGCGGAAACTCCGCGAGTCCGTTCCCGTCTGTTGGGTCGAGGAGCCTCCGATCGGCGGGTGGCCCGGAGGCCCCGGGTACTGGGCGGTGCTGCGGCACGGGGACGTGAAGCAGGTGCTGCGCAGCCCCGAGCTGTTCTCCTCGCACCTGGGCGCCACCCAGATCCGCGACCCCGACACCCCGGCGGACCTGGAGTTCGCCCGGGCGATGATGCTCAACCAGGACCCGCCCGACCACTCCCGGCTGCGCCGGATCGTCGCCGCGGCGTTCACCCCGCGCGCCCTCGCGGAACTGGCCGAGGCGGTCGACGGCCGGGTGCGGGAGCTGATCGAGGAGGTGCGGCCGGCCGGTCGCGCGGACTTCGTCCGGCTCGCCGCCGACCTGCCGGTGTGGACACTGGCCCGGGTGATGGGCGTGCCGGAGCAGGACCGGTTGCTGCTGCTGGACTGGGCGAACCGGGTGATCGGCTACCAGGACGCCGACTACGCCCACTCCAGCACCGTGGAGCCGGCCGCACTCACCGAGCTCGGCCGTGCCGCGCTCGCCCACCGCCCCACCACCCGGACCGCCCCGGACGGCCGCCCGGTCAACCCCCGCTCCCGCGCCGCGCTGGCGGACATGTTCGCCTACGCCCACGGCCTGGCCCGGCGGCCCGCCCCGGGCGGCCTGCTCTCCCGGACGCTCGAAGCGGGCCTGACGGCCGAGGAGTTCGAGACCATGTTCTTCCTCTTCGCCGTCGCCGGGAACGAGACCGTCCGCAACGGCCTGCCCGGCGGCCTGTACACCTTGCTCGGCCACCCGGAGCAGTACCAACTGCTGTGCGCTAATCCCGACTTGGTGCCCTCCGCCGTCGAGGAGATGCTGCGCCACTGGGCGCCGGTGACGGACTTCCGCCGCACGGCGACGCGGGACATGGAGCTGGGCGGCCGGACGATCCGGCGCGGCGACAAGGTGGTGGTCTACCACGCCTCCGCCAACCGGGACGCGGCGGTGTTCCCCGACCCGGACCGCTTCGACATCACCCGCAGTCCGAACGACCACGTGAGCTTCGGCCACGGCCCGCACTTCTGCCTCGGTGCCCAACTCGCGCGGCTCCAGCTGCGATCGATGCTGCGCCGGCTGATCGAGCGCCTCCCCGGGCTCGCGCTGGTGCCGGGTCGGCCGCCGCGGCACCTGGTCTCCAACTTCCAGAACGGCCTCAAGTCGCTGCCGGTCCAGTGGACTTAGGCGGGGAACACCTCGCCGGCCGCGACGGCCGGTGGTTCCCGGGGGCGGCGATCCGGGAGGGCGGAGGAGCGGCGGGGGAGAGGGGACGGGGAGCGGGGTACCTGGCGGGGGACGGCCCAGGAGCACGGTCCTCGTGCCGGTGGGCGACGACCCGCACGGGGCCTGTTTCTAGGCTCGGGACCGTGACCGGGCGGGTCGTCCGCCGGGCGGACCACCCGTGGGGCGGAGCCGCCGTCGCCTTCGACTCCCCTTCCTCCGCGCCCTCGTGGCGCCGTTGCCCAAGGAGTTTCCGCATGGCCGATCGTCATTTCCGCCGCCTCCAGGGCGTGTCCCCGTCCACCGGCACCGGCCCGGCCGCCACGGAGTCGCCGTCGGCGCTCCCTCCGTCGGCCCCGTCGTCGTGGCGCTCGCTCACGGTGCTGCTCGTGGCGGCCGCCGCCCTGGGAGTCGGTAGTCTGCCCGCCTCCGCGGTGCCGGCCACCGGGCCGAAGGACGTCGTGCGGGCCGGGCTGGAGAGGCTGGTGGCGGACGACCGGTACCCCGCCGCGATGGCCTCGACGACCATCGCGGGCGGCCGGGTCCGCAACTACACCGCGGGCGTCGCGGACCTGCGGACCGGCGCCAAGGTGCCGGTGGACGGCCAGGTGCGGGCGGGCAGCAACACCAAGACCTACGCCGCCGTGGTCGTCCTGCAGTTGGTCGGCGAGGGCAAGGTCGAACTCGATGCCCCGATCGACCGCTACCTGCCCGGGCTGGTGCGCGGCGAGGGCATCGACGGCCGCGCCATCACGGTGCGCCAGCTGCTCCAGCACACCAGCGGGCTGCCCAACTACACCGACGACCTCTTCGAGGCCGTCTTCGGGGAGGGCCGCCACCACTACTACCAGCCGCGTGACCTGCTCGACCTCGCGCTCGCCCACAAGGCGCTGTTCGCCCCCGGCACCAAGTGGTCGTACAGCAACACCAATTACGTCCTGGCGGGTCTGTTGATCGAGAAGGTCACCGGCCGTCCGTTCTCGGAGCAGATCACCAAGCGGGTGATCGACCGCATCGGACTGCGGCACACCTACTTCCCGGGCGTGGGCGAGGAGGGCATCCGGGAGGCGCACCCGCACGGCTACCACGCGCCCACGACGGGCGGGCCGCTGACCGACGTCACCGAACTGGACGGCTCCTGGGGGTGGGCCGCCGGGCAGTTGGTCTCCACACCGAGCGACTTGAACCGGTTCTTCTCCGCACTGATGGGCGGCAGGCTCCTCGGGCCCGCCCAGCTCGCCGAGATGAAGACCACGGTGAGGATGCCCGACGAGGCCGCCTCGTCGCCGGGTGAGGAGTACGGACTCGGGCTGAGCCGCCGGCCGTTGAGCTGCGGCGGGGTCGCCTGGGGGCACGGTGGCGCCATGCCGGGCTTCCACACCCTCCCGGGGGTGACCGAGGACGGCCGCGCGGCCACCATCGCGGTGACCGCGAACATCGCGCCCGGCCCGAAGAGTGTCGAGCACTTCCAGGCCATGCTGGACACCTCGCTCTGCGCCGAGTGACGGCCGCGGCCGGCCCGGTGAGCCTCCCGGTCGCCGGTCGCCGGTCGCCGGTCGCCGGTCGCGGCCCGCGCGGCCGTTCGGCTAGGCGCGCCCTCCGGCCTGGTCGCCGTTCCCGGTGCGGGCGGTGACCAGGCCGGACTCGTAGGCCGCGATGACCGCCTGGGCGCGGTCCCGGACGTCGAGCTTGCCGAAGATGCTGGTGATGTAGTTCTTCACCGTCGACACGCTGATGTCCAGGGCCAGTGAGATCGCGGTGTTGTCGAGGCCGGTGGCGATCAGCCGCCACACCTCGACCTCCCGGGGCGTGAGGTCGTCCGTGCCGGTGGCGGCGGCCGGCGGCGCGGCGGTGGCGCCCGGAGTCCGGACGTAGGCGGAGATCAGCCGGGTGAGCAGCCGCGGAGCGACCACCGCCTCCCCGGCGTGCACGGTCCGGATCGCGGTGGCCAGCTCCTCCGGGGAGACGTCCTTGGGCAGGAACCCGTGGGCACCGGCGCGCAGCGCGGCCACCACGTACTCGTCCATGTCGAAGGTGCTGAGGGCGAGCACCCGGCAGCCGGGCAGGACGCGGGCCAGTTCCCCGGTCGCGCCGACGCCGTCCAGGACGGGCATCCGGATGTCCATCACCACGACGTCGGGGCGCAGCCGCAGGGCGGCGGCGACGGCCCGCTCCCCGTCCTCGGCCTCGCCGACCACCTCGAAGGACGGGTCGGGGAAGAGGATCAGGGACAGGCCGCGGCGGACCAGCGGCTGGTCGTCGACGATGAGCACCTTGATCGCCGGGGCGGGCCCGGCGCCGTCGGTGCCGGTGCCGGTGTCGTCGGCACGGCTGGTCGGGTCGGTCATCGGCCCGCCCCGCCGTGCTGGACGGCCGCCTCGGACGATTCGGCGGAGCTCAGCGGCAGCTCGGCCACCACGGCGAAGCCGCCGCCCGGCTGCGGGCCGGTCTCCAGGGTGCCGCCGTGCAGGGCGACGCGCTCGCGCATGCCGATCAGGCCGTACCCCGCCCGGCCCGCACCCGGGGCGCACTCCGGCGGGGGCGCGCCGCCGCCGTCGTCCCGCACCTCGACGGTGACCCGGTCCGGGTGGTACGCCAGGCGGACGGAGGCCCGGGCGGGGCCGGCGTACTTGCGGGCGTTGGTGAGGCCCTCCTGGACGATCCGGAACACGGTCAGGCCGACGGTGGGCGGCAGCGGGCGCCTGGGCCCGTCGACGGTGAACTCGGTCGACAGCCCGGCCAGGCAGGACTCGTCCACCAGCCGGTCGAGCTCGTCCGCCCCGGGCTGGGGCAACGGCGGGGCGGTGTCCGGTTCGTCGCCGGTCCGCAGGACGTTCAGCAGCTGGCGCATCTCGCGCAGGGCCAGCCGTCCCGAGGACTCCAGGGTGACCAGGGCGTCCCGGACCACCTCCGGCCTGCCGAGGTTGGCCCGGGCACCGCCGGCCATCAGCTGCATGGTGGTGATGTGGTGGGCCACGATGTCGTGCAGCTCCCGGGCGATGCGGCGGCGTTCCTCGGCGACCGCGCGGTCTGCCAGCAGTCGGCGGTTGGCGGCCACCTCCCGCTGCCAGCGCGAGACCGCCAGACCGGCGGCGCCCACCAGGGCGGCGGAGAAGGGCGCGGCGATGACCGCCTCCCAGGTCAGGGAGTGGAAGTGACCCTGGCTCAGCGGCGTGACCACCGCCGTCGCCGCGCCGGCGGCCGCCGTGACCTGGACGGTGCAGTTGCGGCCGACCGAGTACAGGGCGACGGTCAGGACGGCGCCGAAGCGGGCGCCGGCCGGGGCGGTGGAGAGCTCGACGGCCGTCTGGAGCACCAGGACGGCGGCGAGCGCCGGCACCGGGCGGCTGCGCCGGGCGAGCAGCGGCAGGCCCGAGAGGGCGACCAGGACGAAGACCGGCACGGTGATGCCCTGGCCGTCGGCGATCCGACCGAGGAGCAGGTACCCGAGCAGGTCGACCGTGCCGGCACCGACGGCCACCAGGGCGTCGCCCTGGGTCCACGGCAGCCCGTCCGTCCACCGCCCCGGCCGCCCGTCGACGCCGTTCGCCGTCCGTTCCCCCGGCGGGCGGTCCGTACTCGCGACCGCCCCGGCGCGCTGACGCCCGTTCATCTGGTCCTCCCGGCTGATCACTGACGCAGCCATTCTGGCACCGGCCCTCCAGCCCGGACGTGGTCCCCGCGGCCGACGCCGGGAGGGCGGACCAGGACCACGGTCCTGGTTCCGTCCCACGTGGAGGACCGCGGGCCCCGGCGCGGATCGTCCGCTGCCCGGACGCCCGGGACCCCCTCGCCCTGATGGTCTGGAGACAGGCCGGGAACCCCCGGCGCCGACACCGACGTTCGCGTCCATCAGCCGGAGGAATCGTGATCCGCGCACTGACCGGATTCGCCACCAGACACGCGTGGAAGGTCATCGCCGTCTGGGCGGTGCTGGGCATGGGGCTGAGCGTCCTGGCACCGATGCTGATGTCCCGGGTGACCGGGTCCCAGAGCGGGGACTTCCTGCCGCGCAGCTACGACTCGGCCGCCGCGCTGCGCATCGCCGAGGACAACTTCGGCGTGAAGCCGGACGCCACCACGATCACGGTGCTGGTCGCCCGGACCGACGGCGGGGCGCTCACCGCCGCCGACCAGCAGCAGGTCGAGGCCGCGGCGGCGAAGCTCGCCGGGCGCCGGGTCGTCATGCCGAGGAAGGAGGACGAGCCGAAGTTCCTCGTGCCCGACCACTCCCAGACGCCCCGGATCGCGCCCGCCATGGTGGCGCCCGACCGGACCTTCGAGCTGCTCTCGGTCGAGCTGACCGGCAACGCGACGGAGGAGGGGGTGCAGGGCGTCTACAAGGCCTTCCGGGACGACGCCCGCGCGCGCTTCGCCGAGCTCGGGATGCGCACCGGGTTCACCGGCGGCCTGGCCCAGGCCGCCGACAGCGCCGACGCCAACCGGACCGCCGCGATGATCGGCAGCGCCCTCGTGACGGTGCTGATCGTCCTGCTCAACGTGCTGGTGTTCCGCAGCGTGCTCGCGGCCGTGCTGCCGCTGCTCGCGGTCGCCGTGATCGGCGGCGTGGCCGGCGGAGCCGTGGCGGGCGCGGCGGCGCTCGCCGGTCTGAAGCTGGACGCCTCCACCCCGGGCCTGATCTCCGTGGTCCTGCTCGGCATCGGCGTCGACTACCTGCTGTTCCTGCTCTTCCGGTTCCGCGAGCACCTGCGGGCGCGGCCCGACCAGCCCGCCCGGGAGGCGGCCGCCGAGGTGGCGGGCCGGGTGGGCACCGCGATCACCTCCGCGGCACTGACCATCGTCGCCGCCTTCGCCACCCTGGGCGTCGCGACCTTCGGCCAGTTCCGTTCGCTCGGCCCGGCCATCGCCGTCGCGGTGCTGGTCATGCTGCTGGGCAGCCTCACCCTGATGCCCGCCCTGCTCGCCGCCTGCGGCCGCGGGATGTTCTGGCCCTCGCGCGGTCTGCGGCAGGTTCCGCGTGAGGGCGTCGCCGCCCGTTTCGGCGGCCTCGTCGCCCGCCGGCCGCTGGCGCTGCTGGCGGCCTCCGTCGCCCTGCTCGGCGCGCTGGCCGCCGGCACGGCCGGGCTGCGGATGGACTACAGCCTGGCGGACGGCTCCACGACGGCGGCCGCGGCCACCGCCGCGGAGATCTCCCGCGCCCTGCCGGCCGGCGTCTCCGACCCGACGGCCGTCTACCTCGTCGCCCAGGACGGCGGCACCCTCGACGCCGGCCGGTTCGACGGCCTCTCCCGGGCCCTGACCGGGGTCGAGGGCGTCGGCCAGGTGGGCCGGACCGTCCTCAACGAGGACCACCGCGCCGCCCGGATCGAGGTCTACCTGAACGCCGACCCGCAGAGCCAGCGGGCCCGCGACCTGGCCTCCGGCCCGGTCCGTGCCGCGGTCGCCGCGCACACCCCGCCCGGGACCAGCGCCCACGTCGGCGGCACGGCGGCGGTCTTCGCCGACATCTCCACCGCCGTCGACCACGACCTGACCGTGGTCTTCCCGGTCGCGGCCGCCCTGATCGCCCTGATCCTGCTGCTGCTCCTGCGCAGCCTGCTGGCCCCGGTGGTCCTGATGCTCGCCGTCGGCCTCGGGTTCGCCGCCACCCTGGGCGCCGCCACGCTGCTGTTCCAGCACGGCCTGGGCGAGCCGGGCGTCGCCTTCACGCTCCCGCTGGTGCTGTTCCTGTTCGTCGTCGCCCTGGGCACCGACTACAACATCCTCGTCACCGACCGCATCCGTGAGGAGATGCGGCGGCCCGGTGCGCCCCGCGCCGCCGTGGCCCGCGCCGTCCGGCACACCGCCCCGACCGTCGCCACGGCCGGTCTCGTCCTGGCCGGTTCCTTCGCCACCCTGGCGACCACCCCGGGCAGCGAGCAGATCGCCTTCTCGCTGACCCTCGGCATCCTGCTCTCCGCCCTGGTCCTCTCGCTCGGCGTGGTCCCGGCCCTGGCCGCTCTCCTCGGCCGCTCCCTCTGGTGGCCCCTGCGCCCCACCCCGGCCGCTCCGATCACGACGGCCCCGACCACGACGGGCCCGGACACGACGGCCCCGGACACCGGCGCGGCCCCGGTGGCCGCCCCGCGCCCGGCCCCGGACCGCCTCGGCACCCGCTGAGCACACCGGTCGCACGGTCACACCGGTCGCACCGGTCTCCACCGAGGCGTTCCCTCCCGGGCCCGAAGGGTCCCCGGCGTCATGGCCGCCGCGGTGCCAGGCCCCTCACTCGAAGCGCGCGGGGTCGCCGGCCCCGCGCCGGACGATCTCCGGCTCGCCGCTGGAGTAGTCGACGACCGTCGTCGGCACCGTGCCGCAGTCGCCCGAATCCAGCACGGCGTCCAGCACGTGGTCGAGCCGCTCCTTGATCTCCCACCCCTGGGTCATCGGCTCGTCCTCGCCGGGGAGGAGCAGGGTGCTGGAGACCAGGGGCTCACCGAGTTCGGCGAGCAGGGCCCGGGTGACGGGGTGATCGGGGATCCGCACCCCGACCGTCTTCTTCTTCGGGTGCATCAGGCGGCGCGGCACCTCCTTGGTGGCGGGGAGGATGAAGGTGTAGCTGCCCGGCGTCGAGGCCTTGACGGCGCGGAAGACGTCGTTGTCGATGTGGACGAACTGGCCCAGCTGGGCGAAGTCCATGCACATCAGCGTGAAGTGGTGGCGGTCGTCGAGACGCCGGATCGACCGGATCCGTTCGAGGCCGTCGCGGTTCTCCAGGCGACAGCCCAGGGCGAAACAGGAGTCGGTCGGGTACGCGATGAGGTTCCCGGACCGGAGACCGGCGGCCACGGTGCCGATGGTGCGGGGCTGGGGGGACTCTGGATGCACGTCGAAGTACTTCGCCATTGGCCGACCCTACGGGATCCCGGTCGTCGACCGCCGCAGCCGCCGCGTCCCGCCGCCGGCGCCCCGGGGCGATCAGCCCGCGCAGTCCGGGCAGAGCCCCCGGTAGGTGACCTCCGCCTGCACCACGGCGAACCCGAAGCGCTGCTCGGCCGGAAGGTCGGAGAGCGGATTGCCCCGCGGGTGGACGTCGCGGATGGCGCCGCAGCCGGTGCAGACCAGGTGCTGGTGGGGTTGGTGGGCGTTCGGGTCGTAGCGCTTGGCGCGCCCGTCGGTGGACACCTCGACGACCTCGCCCAGGGTGACCAGTTCACCGAGCGTGTTGTAGACCGTCGCCCGGGAGATCTCCGGGAGGCGCTCCGCCGCCCGGGCGTGCACCTCGTCGGCGGTCAGGTGCACGTGCTCGCCGTCCAGGACCTCGGCCACGACACGCCGCTGGGAGGTGAGGCGCCAGCCGCGCCCGCGCAGCCGCTCCAGCAGGTCACTCATATCGGTTCACCTATTCAGGTCAAGGGGAGGACCGGAGTTTACCAATTCACCTCCGGTGCCTTCCGGTTCCCGATCGGATATGGCTTTGGTGTCTTTCTTGACTTGGATTCCGTCCATCGTAGGATCGGCTCCGGCGCTAGCCTGGGTGGCAGCAGTATGTGACTCCCGTCACTGCCGTGCGCGACGGCGGGCAGTGACAGCAGTGGCAACACGCGGCGCGCCAGGACCAGACAGCAGCAGTAGGTGCCGTAGGTAGCAGATGAAGACACCGTGATCCGCCTTGTGAGGGAAGGATTCCCATGTCTGACAACCACGATGCAACCGGCGTAGAGGCGAACGCGGAGGGCTGCCCGGTGAACCACGGGCGGGCGCCGCACCCCACCCAGGGCGGCGGGAACCGCCAGTGGTGGCCGGAACGGCTCAACCTGAAGATCCTCGCGAAGAACCCGGCGGTGGCCAATCCGCTCGGCGGCGGATTCGACTACGCCGAGGCCTTCAAGACCCTCGACCTCCCGGCCGTCAAGCGGGACATCCAGGAGGCCCTCTCCACCTCGAAGGACTGGTGGCCGGCCGACTTCGGCTACTACGGCCCCTTCATCATCCGGATGGCCTGGCACAGCGCCGGCACCTACCGGATCAGCGACGGCCGCGGCGGCGCCGGCGGCGGCCAGCAGCGCTTCGCCCCGCTGAACAGCTGGCCCGACAACGCCAGCCTCGACAAGGCCCGCCGCCTGCTGTGGCCGGTGAAGAAGAAGTACGGGCGCGCCCTGTCCTGGGCCGACCTGATCATCCTGTCCGGCAACGTGGCCCTGGAGGGCATGGGCTTCGCCACCTTCGGCTTCGGCGGCGGCCGGGTCGACGAGTGGGAGCCGGACGAGGACGTCTACTGGGGCCCGGAGACCACCTGGCTCGGCGACGAGCGCTACACCGGCGACCGCGAGCTGGAGAACCCGCTGGCCGCCGTCCAGATGGGCCTGATCTACGTCAACCCCGAGGGCCCCAACGGCAACCCGGACCCGATCGCCGCCGCCCGCGACATCCGCGAGACCTTCTACCGGATGGCGATGGACGACGAGGAGACCGTCGCGCTGATCGCCGGCGGCCACACCTTCGGCAAGACCCACGGCGCCGGCCCGGCCGACAGCGTCGGCCCGGCCCCCGAGGACGCCCCGATCGAGCAGCAGGGCCTCGGCTGGAAGAGCAGCTTCGGCACCGGCGTCGGCGGCGACGCGATCACCAGCGGTCTGGAGGGCACCTGGACGCCCACCCCGATCACCTGGGACAACAGCTTCTTCGAGACGCTGTTCGGCTACGAGTGGGAGCTCACCAAGAGCCCGGCCGGCGCGCACCAGTGGAAGCCCAAGGACGGCGGCGGCGAGGGCACCGTCCCGGACGCCCACGACCCGGCCAAGCGGCACGTGCCGATCATGCTCACCACGGACCTGTCGCTGCGCTTCGACCCGGTCTACGAGCCGATCTCCCGGCGCTTCCTGGAGAACCCGGAGGCGTTCGCCGACGCCTTCGCCCGCGCCTGGTACAAGCTGACCCACCGCGACATGGGCCCGGTGGTCCGCTACCTCGGCCCCGAGGTCCCGAGCGAGCACCTGCTCTGGCAGGACCCGCTGCCGGGGGTCACGTACCGGCCGATCGGCGCGGCCGACATCGCCGACCTCAAGCGGCGGATCAACGCCACCGGCCTGTCGGTGTCCGAACTGGTCTCCACCGCCTGGGCGGCGGCCTCCTCCTTCCGCTCCAGCGACAAGCGCGGCGGCGCCAACGGCGGCCGCATCCGGCTCCAGCCGCAGATCGGCTGGGAGGTCAACGAGCCCGACCGGCTGGCCACGGTGCTGCGCGCCCTGGAAGGCGTGCAGCAGGAGTTCGACGCGCAGGCCGGCGACAAGCGGGTCTCGCTCGCGGACCTGGTGGTGCTGGCCGGCGGCGTCGGCATCGAGCAGGCCGCCAGGGCGGCCGGGCTGGCCGTCGAGGTGCCGTTCGCGCCCGGCCGGGTGGACGCGCCGCAGGAGCTGACCGACACCGATTCCTTCGCCGCGCTGGAGCCCAAGGCGGACGGCTTCCGCAACTGGGTCGGCAAGGGCAACCGGCTGCCGGCCGAGTACCTGCTGCTCGACAAGGCCAACCTGCTGGGCGTCAGCGCGCCCGAGCTGACCGTCCTGGTCGGTGGCCTGCGCGTGCTGGGCGCCAACCACGGCGGGTCCACGCACGGTGTGCTCACCGCGACCCCCGGCGTGCTGACGAACGACTACTTCGTCAACCTGCTGGACCTGGACACCGCTTGGAAGGCCACCTCGGAGGACGCCCACACCTTCGAGGGCCGGGACGGTTCGGGCCGGGTGCGCTGGACCGGCACCCGCGCCGACCTGGTCTTCGGCTCGAACGCCGAACTGCGGGCCGTCGCCGAGGTGTACGCGGCCGACGACGCCAAGGAGAAGTTCGTCGAGGACTTCGTCGCGGCCTGGGTCAAGGTCATGAACGCGGACCGCTTCGACCTCCGCTGATCCGCGGCGCGTGACGACGGGAGCCCGGGGCGGCAAGGCCCCGGGCTCCCGTCGCGCGTCACCGGCCCCCGGCCGGATCGGCGACGGACCCCACGCTGACCAGCCCGGTCTCGTACGCCGCGACCACCACCTGGGCCCGGTCCCGCAGGCCCAGCTTGCCGAGGATCCGGGCCACGTGCGTCTTCACCGTCGCCTCGGACAGCCCCAGCCGGGCGGCGAGTTCGGCGTTGCTGAGGCCGCGGGCGAGCAGCCCCGTCACCTCCAGCTCGCGCGGGGTGAGCGTGCCCAGCTCCCGGTGCGGGGCGGCGGCGGGGCCGGCCGGGCTCTCCGGGCGGGCGAAGCGCTCGACCAGACGGCGGGTGATCGTCGGGGCGAGCAGCGCGTCCCCGGTGCGGACCAGCCGGACGGCGGCCGCCAGGTGCTCCGGGGTGACGTCCTTCAGCAGGAAGCCGCTGGCCCCGGCGGCCATCGCCGCGTAGACGTAGTGGTCGAGGTCGAAGGTGGTCAGCATGATGATCCGCGGCGGCTCCTGCGCGCCGTCCGCCAGGATCCGGCGGGCGGCCTCCAGTCCGTCCAGGCCGGGCATCCGGATGTCCATCAGCACCACGTCCGGCCGGCAGCGGCGGACGGCGGCGACGGCCTGCTCGCCGTCCTCGGCCTCGGCCACCACCTCGATGCCCTCCGACTCCAGGATCAGCCGGAACCCGGTGCGGACCAGGGCCTGGTCATCGGCGACCACCACCCGCAGCGGCTGCTCGGTCATGAACTCTCCAGGGGAATCAGGGCCTTGACGCGGTAGCCGCCGCGCGGCCGGGGGTCGGTGTGCAGGGTGCCGCCGTAGACGGCGAGGCGTTCGCGCAGGCCGAGCAGGCCGCGTCCGTTGCCGGTGGCGGCGGCGCCGGTGGGGCGGCCTCCGGTGTCGGTGACCTCCACCAGCAGCCGGTCGGGGGCGTACTCGACGGTCACCGCGGCGTGGGCGCCGCCCGCGTGCTTGACGGTGTTGGTGAGCGCCTCCTGGACGACCCGGTAGGCGGCCAGCTCGACCCCGGGCGGGACGGCGCGGCGCTCGCCGCGGACGGTCAGCTCGACCGGCAGCCCGGCCTGCCGGACGTCGTGGACCAGCGTCTCCAGCCGGCCGAGGCCCGGCTGCGGGCTGAGGCCGGCCCCGGCGGCCGGGTTGTCGGCGCTCTCCGAGTCGATGGTCAACAGGCCCATCACGTGCCGGAGTTCGGTCATCGCCGCGCGGCCGCCGGACTCCACCGCGAGCATCGCCTCGCGGGCCCTCTCCGGCGCGGTGTCCAGGATCTTGCGGGCCGCCCCGGCCTGGATCGTCATCATGCTCACGTTGTGGGTGACGACATCGTGCAACTCCCGGGCGATCCTCGCCCGTTCGAGCTCCACCGCGCGCTGCAGCGCGGCCAGCTGCTCGCGTTCCAGGGCGGAGAGCCGCTCCCGCCCCTCCTCCACCCGGCGGCGCCACATCCGCAGTTCGTACGCGACCGCGAACACCGGCACCAGGAGCAGGACGGCGATCACCCCGTTGGGGAAGTGCGGCAGTTTGGCCGCGGAGAAGAGCACCACCAGGGCGGCGGTGGCGGCCGGCAGGCCGAGCAGCAGGGCCCGGGGGCGGCGCCCGTACGCGGCGGCGCTGTACGCGGCGACGACCACCGCCACGCCCGCCGAGTACGCGATGTCCTGCGACTGGTGCCGGACCAGCAGCGCGGCCGGCAGCACCGTCCACAGCACCGCCAGCGGGTAGCGGCGGCGCAGGACCAGCGGCAGCGGGACGAGCGGCACCACCACCAGCAGCAGCCAGGACGGCGCCGTCCCGTGCGGGCCGCCCGCGATGGTCGCGTAGCGCCCGCCGGTGAAGGCGAGGAAGAGGGCCAGGGCCACGTCGAAGGCCTGGCCGCGCCGGGTCGGCCGGGGCGGCGGCGCGGTGCCCGGGCCGTCGGCCGGGCGGACCGCCGCGCGCAGCCGGCGCACCGTCGGATGGTTGATCACCGGGACATTGTGGGGGCCACGGGCCCCGCGGGACAGCCCCGCGGCCGGGGGGTGGCCGGTACTCCCCACGACTACACCGGAGGGATGACGCCGGCGGCCGTCCACCCGACGCGGTACGGAACCTGCGGCGGTCGGCGGACGCGGACCCGCGCCGCCCGTCCGTACCTTCGTCGCGGCACCAGACGGGAAGCGACCAGGAGCGGGGACATGAGCAGCGATCCGGTGATCGAACTGAGCGGCGTGAGCCGCCACTACGAGGGCGCCCGGGCGGCCCTGGACGACGTCACGCTGAGCGTGCGGGCAGGGGAGTCGGTGGCCGTGCTCGGCCCGTCCGGCAGCGGGAAGTCCACCCTGCTGAACCTGGTCGCCGGGCTGGACCGGCCCAGCGCCGGGACGGTCACCGTGGCCGGGGTGCGGGTGGACCGACTGGGCGAGGCGGCCTCGGCCCGCTACCGGCGCGGCACGATCGGCATGGTGTTCCAGTTCTTCAACCTGCTGGACGACCTCACCGTGGCCGACAACGTGGTGCTGGCCGGCGAACTGGCCGGCGTCCCGCGCGCCGAGGCCCGGCGCCGGGCGGCCGAACTGCTGGAGGCGCTCGGCATCGACCGGCACGCCCGCGCCCACCCGGGCCGGCTCTCCGGCGGCGAGCGCCAACGCGTCGCGGTGGCGAGGGCGCTGATGAACCGGCCGGCCCTGCTGCTGGCGGACGAGCCGACCGGCGCGCTGGACTCGGCCGCCGGCGAGGACGTCAAGGAGCTGTTCCGGGACCTGCACGAGGACGGGCAGACCGTCCTGCTCGTCACCCACGACCTGGCCCTGGCCGAGGACTGCGCCACCCGGACGGTCCGGATGCGGGACGGGCGGGTCGAGGCGGACTCGGCTTCGGCTTCGGCGGTGGCGTCATGACCGCGCTCGGCAGGGTCGTGCGCGCGGGTGTGCGCAGGCGCCGGACGCAGTCCGTCGCCGTCGGACTGGCCGCGCTGGTGGCCACCACCTGCTCCGTCCTCGGCGGCTCGCTGCTGGTCGCCTCCCGGGCCCCCTTCGAGCAGGCCTTCGACGGCCAGCACGGCGCCCACCTCACCGCGCGCTTCGACGGCGTCCGGGCGAGCGCCGACCAGCTCGCCGCCACCGCGCACGCCCCCGGGGTGACGGCCGCCGCCGGGCCGTACCGCACCGTCACCGTCGACCCCGAGCCCGGCTCCGGCACGGACCTGCCGCCCGGGATCACGATGGCGCCGATGACCGTCACCGGCCGCGCCGCGGCCACCGTCGGGGTCGACGACGTCACTCTGCTCCAAGGGAGTTGGCCGCAGCAGCCGGGCGAGGTGGTGATCGAGGCCGGGTACGGCGACAAGCCCCGGCAACCGGGCGGCACCCTGCGGCTGCCCGGCCTGCCGGGCGCGCCCACCCTCAGGGTCGTCGGCTTCGCCCGTTCCGTCAGCCGGACCTCGGACGCCTGGGTGACCCCGGACGGCATCGCCGCCCTCACCGCACCCGGCAGCGCCCCCGGCTACGAGATGCTCTACCGCTTCACGGACACCGGCAGCGCCGACGCCATGGCCGCCGACCGGGCCGCCGTGGCCGCGGCCGCCCCCGGCGGGGCGCTCACCGGTGCGCAGTCCTGGCTCACCGCCAAGCAGGGCTCGGACCGCAACACCGCCCTGTTCCTGCCCTTCATGGTCGCCTTCGGCCTGCTCGGGACGGCCATGTCGGTCCTGGTCGCGGGCAATGTGGTGGCCGGCGCCGTCGGCACCGCCACCCGGCGGATCGGCGTGCTCAAGGCGCTCGGCTGCACCCCCGCCCAGGTGGTGCGCGCGTACGTCGCCCAGGCGCTGATCCCGGCCGGCGCCGGCACCCTGCTCGGGGTGGTCGCGGGCAACGCCCTGACCGTCCCGGTGCTCGCCACCACCGGATCGCTCTACGGCACCACCGCCTCGGGCCTCTCCCCCCGGGTCGACGCCGCCGTGGCGGGCGGCACCCTGGCCGCCGTCGCCCTGGTCGCCTGGGCCGCCGCGGCCCGGGCCGGACGGCTGCGCACGGTGGACGCGCTCGCCGTCGGCCGTACGGCGGGCGGCACCCGGCGGGACGCGTTCGCCACCCGGGCCGCCGCACTGGCCGCCAGGCTGCCGCTGCCCCGCCCGCTGAGCCTCGGCCTCGCCCAGCCCTTCGCCCGCCCGGCCCGCGCGGCCGGGATGCTCGCGGCGGTGCTGTTCGGCACGGCGGCGGCCGTCTTCGCGGTGGGCATGGGCGGGACGATGGGCTGGGTGCAGCAGGCGAAGACACGGGACGCCGGGGACCTCGTGGTGCACCCGACACGCCCGGACGGCCCGCCCGGGGCGGTTCCGGCGGGCAGGCCGGTCCCGGCCGACCGGGCCGTCGTCACCGCGGCGCTGGACGCCCGGCCCGGCACCGCCGCGTACTTCGGCAACGGCACCGAGGACGTCACCGTCCCCGGGGTGGCCGGCAGCACCACGGTGACCGCCTTCGACGGCGACTCCTCCTGGGCGGGCTACCGGATGGTCACCGGGCGCTGGTACCGGGGCCCGGGCGAGGCCGTCGCCCCGGCCACCTTCCTGACCGAGGCCTCCGTCGGGCTCGGCGACCGGGTGACCTTCACGAGCCACGGCCGGCCGGTCACCGTCCGGATCGTCGGCGAGGTCTTCGACCCGCACGTGCAGACCAACGAGCTGTTCACCGACGCCGCCAGCTACCCGCCCGGCACGGCCCCCGCACCGGACTTCTGGGCCGTCAAACTGAAGCCCGGCACCGACCGGACCGCCTACGCCACCGCCCTCGGCGCCGCGCTCGCCCCGGAGCACATGACCGCCGACACCGGCGGGCCGCACGGCTCCAGCGGCTCGATCGCCGCACTGAACTCGCTCACCGCCACCCTGACCGCGCTGCTGCTCGTGGTCGCCGGGCTCGGGGTGTTCAACACCGTCGTCCTGGAGATCCGCGAGCGCACCCGGGACACGGGCGTCACCAAGGCGCTCGGCATGACCCCGGCGCAGACCGTGGGCGCCGTCCTCGCCTCGGTGGTCCCGGTCGGGGCCGTCGGCGGCGCGGTCGGACTGCCGGCGGGCCTGCTGCTGCACGGCCTGACGGTGCCCGCGATGGGCCGCAGCGCCGGGCTGACCTTCCCGGCCTCCGCGCTGGACGTGTTCGGCACCCCGGTGCTGGTCCTGCTCGCCCTCGGCGGCGTGCTGATCGCCCTGGCCGGCGCCCTGCTCCCGGCCGTACGGGCGGCGCGGGCGCGCACGGTGGACGCGCTGCGGGCGGAGTGACGGCGGGCGGAGTGACAGCGGGCGGGGGTGTGACGGCGGGGTGTGACGGCGCGGGGGAGTGACGGCGAGGCCGGTGCGCTCAGGAGGCCCCCGCGCCGTCCGCCTTCCGCTCGTCGCCCTTCCGTTCGTCGGCCTTCTGCTCGGCCGCCCGGACCTGCTCGGCGAACTCGCGCGCGTCGATCCGCTCGACCGAGGCCCCGTGCCGGGCCGCCAGCTCGTCCGCCGGGGCGGGCGAGGACTCCCGGACCTCCAGCGCGAGCAGCGCCCCGCCGTCCGGCACCCGGGGCGAGAGCAGGATCAGCCCGGCGCCGCCCTCGCTCGCCTGGTGCTCCTCGGCCGCGTTGCCGATCGCCGCGCCGGCTGCGAAGCCCAGCAGCACGCCGACCGGCCCGCCGAGCAGCCCGATCAGGCCGCCCAGCACACCCGAGCCGACGGTGGCCACCCCCGCGCCCCTGGTGAAGGTGTCCGCGACCTCCAGCAGCCCGTCGGCGCTGCGCTCCATCGCCGCCACCATCCGCAGGCCCGGCAGGTGCTGCGCCTCGTCGAAGGCCGGGCGCCAGGCGGCGGCGTCGGGGAAGGTCAGCAGGACGACGTTGTGCTGGTCGCTCATCGCGCTCCGATCGGGTCGGGGCCGGAGGTGGCCGGGCTTTCATCGTGACCCCCGGTGCGGGGCGCTGCCACCCCGGCGGCCTCAGCGCGGCCCGTCCGCCGGGTGGTTGAACACCGGCCCGAGGTCCGGCGGGAGGTGTTCGACCAGCAGGGCGACGGCCTCCTCCGCGGTGGCGGGCGTGCCGAGCACCCCGGAGCCGCCCGGGCCGTGGATCCGGTAGCCGCCGCCGTCCTGCGGCACGGCGAAGGGCACGCCCGCGGCTGCCCACGGGAACGAGGTCGACAGGCTGAAGTGCAGGTTGTAGTGGCTGGTCCAGGGGAAGAGCCGGCGCAGCCGGGGCTCCGCGCGGGCGGCCTTCAGCAGGCGCACCAGGCCGTCGTTGCAGCTTCCGGGGCCGTGCCCGATGTCGTGCTGGATCCATTCCCACGACAGGACGAGCCCCTCCCAGCGGGCCTCCGTGGCGGCCTCGGGGCCGATCGCACGGGCGGCGGCGAGGTCCGGCAGGACGGGCTTGGGCAGGGCGCCTCTCTGATCATCTGATCGCATGGTGGGCAGTCTGCCCCAGCGCCCTCCGCAGAAGGGAAACGGTCGTCGGGGCCGGGCCGGATCCCCGGGTCGAACCTCGACCGGTCCGACCACTCCTGACGGACAGTCGGATCATCGAAGTGGATTCCGTGCGCCGGGCGGTCGTCGTCGCCGCCGTGGGCTACTCGGCGGCGCCGCGCAGCCGGCGCCAGGTGCGGCCGACGGCGGCGAGTCCGGTGCGTCCGTCGGCGGGTGCCCCGGACTCCCAGGTGCGGGCGGCCGCAGCGAGGGTCTCCACGGTCTCGGCCGGTGCCGCCGGTGCCGCCGGCGCGTGGGTGGTGCCGGTCCGGGCGGCGCGGGCGGCGCGCAGGAGGTCCGCCGGCCCGAGCGCGTCGAGCCTCGCCCGGGCGTGGTCGAGCAGGGCGGCGCAGGCGTCGGCGATCGCGGCCTCACCGAGTGGGCGGGCGGGCAGATCGAGGCCCTCGGCCAACTGCCCTTCCAGGGCGGTGCGCAGGTCCTGCACGGAGAGGTCGCGGACGGTCAGCGACAGGTGGGCGGACAGCCCCCCGGCGCCGACCGCCCGGTGCGCGAAGCCGCGCGGGATGTAGAGCACGCCGCCGGGTTCGAGCACGCCGTGCAGGCGCAGCGGGGAGCGCTCGTCCTCCGGGAGCTCGCCGAGCCGCCAGTCCGCCGCCGTCGGCGCGTCGTGGACGTACCAGGTCTTGCGCCCGGCGGCCTGGAGGACGAACACGTCGGCGTCGTCGCGGTGCACCGCGAGGCCCTGGCCGCCGGCCGGGGTGACGAAGAAGAAGGCCTCCACCCGCCGGTCGAGCTCCTCGGACAGCCGGGCCACCAGCTCGCCGGTCGGGCGGTGCCACTGGTCGACGCAGCGCAGCAGCAGTGTCGCCCCGCGGTGCAGCTGGGCGAGCACCTTCGCGCGGTCCGCGAAGCCGTGGTGCGTCGTGCCGTTGACGGTGCGCGAGGTGGTGAAGGCCTCGGGCGGGATGGTCACCTTGTCGGAGCGGACCATCTCCAGGTAGGGCGTGCGCAGCAGCCCGCCGTCGAAGGCGGCGTCCAGTTCGTCGAGGTCGAACGGCGCGGCCGGGGCCCCCGGGGCCTCCGGGGCCTTCCGGGGGAAGAGCGCGGGCTCGCGCTGCCACTGGCGGGCGGCGAAGCCGTCGACGTCGCCGACCCAGTCGGCCAGAGTGGGCGATTCCATGGTGTGTCCCGTGGTGTCAGGGGTGTTCGGTGGCGCCGGGATGCCGGGATGCCGGGATGCCGGGGCGTCAGGCTTCGACCCGCGCCTCGAACCGTACGGAGAGCAGGGAGCGCAGCGGCACCTGCGCGTCCTGCTGCGGGCTGCGGACGACCAGCCGGTTGTCCAGGGCCGCGGTCAGCAGCTGCTCGGCCAGCGGCACGATCAGGTGCTTGGCCCAGCAGCGGGCGCCGTCGAAGCCGAAGGGCATGAACCCGGGCGTCTTCTCCGGGTCCGTGACGCCGTCCCAGCGCCCGGGGCGGAACTCCAGCGGGTCGGACCAGTAGTCCGGGTGGCGGTGCATCAGCAGCGGGAAGAGCGCGACGTCGTCCTCGGGCCGGATCTCGGGGTGGAGTTCGGTGTACGCCGCGCCGCCGTTGCGGTACAGCATCCAGGCGGGCGGCAGCAGGCGCAGCGTCTCCCAGAGGACATCGGTGAGGTCGGCGCGGTGCTCCGGCCGTTCCCGTTCCGGGCCCATCAGCCACAGGGCGTTGCCGGTCAGCGCGGCCACGCCGTCGCAGAGGGTGGCCGTCGCCCGCCGGTACATCGCGACGGCCTGCTTGCGCTCCAGCGGGTCGTCGGCGTCGCGGATCAGCCCGGCGAGTGCGGTGCGGCCGTCCTGGTCTGCGGAGCCGGGCCAGCGGGTCACGGCGCGGTCGGCGAGCCGGGAGAGGGTGTCGGAGCGGGTGACGCCGCGCTTCCACAGCAGCGAGACCGGCAGCGGGTCGGCGGAGAACAGCCAGCGGCGCAGGTAGGAGGTGCCGGCGTAGGGCCAGGAGCCGGACATGCCGCGCGCCGGCGGCGGGGGCTTGCGGATGCCCGCCATGGCGTCCTGCCCCAGTGCGCGGATGGTGCGCGTCGCGCTGTCGTGGGGGATGTCGGAGCCGGCGGCGGGCTTGTAGACCGAGCGCTCGTTGGAAAGGACGGGGCGGGCCGCGACGATTTCGGCCATCAGCCGGGAGTCCGAGACGCCGACCTTCGCCGGGTCGATCCGGAACACCTTCTCGTCCCTGGCCAGCAGCTCCTGAATCCTCGGGGCGAACACGATGGAATGGCTGCGCGCGGTTGCCGTCGCCATTTCTTCCACGGGAATCCGGCCTCCAATGCGAAATGGCTGGTCAGTGCGTTCGGTACGGCGCGCGGGGGAATCCCGGACGCGCCGTGGCGCCGGCGGGGGCACGGCCGACCCGGGCCCCCGCCAGCGGCTGGCCACGTTAGATAACGTGCAGCACCCACGCGTGGTTCGCGAGGTCGTCGTTCTTCTTGAACTTCTTGACGAGCGCCTTGACCATCTTCATGACTAACTCTCCATTCCGGGGATTGGCGGGTACGGCGAGAATGCCGCACCCGAGCCGTCAGAAATATTCGGCATTCCGTTGCCGGAGGCCGAACCGGTTGATCTGTTCATGGACACTAACCGAAACTTCGCCGTCCGGACACCCCCTCGACAGAGGAATATGCGATCTCTTACGGGGTGTTGACGATCTATTCGATGGTCGAATCGTTATAACCCGTGGATATTCGCGGCGGGGGAGGGGGAGGGGACGGGAACGCGGAAGGGCCCCGCGAAGCCGCGGGGCCCTTCCGTGCGTACGGTGCGCGCGTACGGTGCGTACGGCGCCTGTGACGCGGTCGGTCAGTTGTAGGTCGTGGTGACGGTCGCGCCGCCGAAGCCCTGCTGGGCGTAGAGGCTGAAGAAGACGTAACCGGCCGGCGGGTTGGTGATGGTCAGGGTCTCACCGTTGCCACTGGTGGTGGACTTGGCCGTGTAGGAGCCGGTGGTGGCCCAGGAGCCGGCGTTGTAGTAGAGGTCGGCGTTGCCGGTGCCCCCGCTGGTGGTGATGGTCAGCTGCTTCACGCCGGCCGGCAGGTTCAGGAAGCTGTAGCTGTAGTTCCCGGTGGTGGCGGCCACGTTGTCGCGGCGGCAGTTCTTGTCGAACTGCCGGGCGTCGGCGGCGGTGCACAGGGGGGCCTGGTTGGTGGGCAGCGAGCCGCAGTTGTCGGCGCCGCACTGCTTGAGCCAGGTGGCGAAGTCGGCGTCGTACGAGGTGCCGATGGTGGTCTTCAGCAGGGTGCGGGCGCCGTTCCAGTCGCCGGCGCGGTACTTGGCGAGCAGCGCGTCGACGTCCTGCGGGTGCGACTGGAGCATGTAGCGGACGGCCAGGTAGCCCCAGTTGTAGACGCGGGTGGAGTCCGCGTTGTCGTAGGTGCTGTCGAACAGGGTGCTCAGGGTGTAGGTGCCCTTGGCGGCCTGGGCGACCGCGGCGTCGTAGTGCTCGCCGCGGTAGCTGTAGGAGACGTACTCGGCGAGGCCCTCGACCCACCAGATGGTCGGGGTGGTCATGCCGGCCTCGAAGTCGCCGTACATGTCGTAGCGGCCGTCGAGGTAGTGGGTGTACTCGTGGTTGAGGTTCCAGATCTGGAACTGGGGGCGCAGCCAGGAGGCCTCGTGGGCGATGAAGCGGGCCTGGTTGCCGGCCTTGGCCGGGTCGCCCTCCTCGTACATGCCGCCGTTGTCGACCTCGATCTTGTACATCTCCCAGGCGTACAGGCTGTAGTTGTAGTAGTCGTCGAAGGCGACGACCTCGAGGTTGGTGTTGTTGTCGTTGGCGACCGGGCCGCCGTCCTTGACGACCTTGTGGAAGAACGCGTCCTGGTTGATCAGGCTGGTGCAGGTGTCGGCGAGCTGCTGCGCGGTCATGTCCTGGGCGCGGATGCGCAGGTTGGCGTTGCAGGTGTGGTCGACGGTGAGGACCAGCGGGACCAGCTTGGCCGGGACGTCACAGGTGCCGTAGAGGGAACAGTTGCCCTCGTCCTTCTTCTCCGCGAACCAGAGCAGGTTCATGGTGAGCGGACCGGTGTTGCCGACCAGCGGGTAGCGGTTGATCAGGTCCTTGAGGATCGGCCGGCCCTGGGCGCGCAGCGCGTCGTTGGCCACCAGGTTGCCGAGCTGGATGCCGATCTTGGTGACCAGGTCGCCGCCGTTGATCAGGCTGCTGTTGCGGGTCACGAAGGACGCCGCGGTGGTGGCGAAGGACGGGTCGGCCTGGAGGGCGGAGACGAACTCCGGCAGGTCGAAGCCGCGCTCGATGACGGTCTCGGTGTTGGCGACGGCGCTGGTCATCGCGGCGGGCCAGCTGCCGGTGTAGTCGTTCAGCAGCCGCTTGACGACGCCGGTGTAGCGGGCGTTCTCCTGGGCGCTGTCGATCAGGGTGACGGCCTCGGCGAGGGTGGCGCCGTTGGCGTCGGTGGCGTCCTTGCTGTGCGGGGCGGCGTAGAAGGCGTCCAGCGCGCCGCGGATGGCGCTCTTGAGGCCGTCGCCGTACGGGCCCACGACGTCCTTGTTGTTCCACTGCACGTAGTAGCCGGCCCGCAGGAAGAGCACCAGCTGCCCGGCGGAGGTGGAGTTGTCGCCGGGGTAGGTGGCGGCGGTGTCGCGCAGGGCGTTGGCGACGGTGACCATCTGGGCCTCGTTGAAGGCGCCCTTGGCGTCGTTGCCGGTGACCTGGAACAGCGTGTTGACGCAGTCCAGGCCGGACGACTTGACCTGCTGGACCAGCGCGGCACCGGACTTGCCGGTGAAGGCGGAGACGTCGCAGGCGGCCGCGGCCGAGAACTGACGGGCCGACTTGGCGGCGCCGACGGAGCTGCCCGCCGTCGGGGCGGTGGCCTTGGCCCGCGGGTCCGAGGCGAGCGGGCGGGCGTCCTCGGGGGTGTCCGGGGACTTGGGCACGGGGATCGTGCGCGGCGCGGCCTTCCCGGCCGAGGCGGCGGGTGCGGCCGGGGCGGCCGGGCTCCCGGCCGGCGCGGAGCCGGGGGTGCCGGCGGCCTGGGCGGCCGGCGCGAACAGGCCGAGCGAGAGGAGAAGGGCGGTGCCGAGCGCGGGCAGTCTGCGCGCGGCGTCCTTCGCTATCGAGGAGGGACGCATCTGTGGGGGCCTCCGGGGCCGTTGAGGGTGGGGGAGCCGTGCTGCGTGGGGCGCACGGGCCTTGCTGTGTGACATGTAAAATGGCACAACGGAGAACGCGGAGGGAAGCCCCGGGAAAGGATTGCCGGGCGGCGAGACCGAAACGTTGTCAGGTCCGCCCCGCGTGCCGGGTCCGTGGAGGTTCCGGACCCGACCGGGAGTCACGCGCGGGCCGGGGACCGTACGGGCGTCAGGCCCGCATCACCCGCCGGGTGCCCGGTGCCGCCACCGCCCCGCCGCGGTCACCCACCCCTTTCCGGCCGGCGCGCCGAACGGCGGCCATTGTGCCCGACGGGGTGTGAGGAATAAGCAGGAGCCCATGCTTCGTTCTTGCAACTGATACGCAATAGTGTTGTCCCGGCACGATCACCACCGTTCAACCCGCCGAAAGGGGCCGTGTCCTGATGGGCACCTACACGCTTCCCGACCTGCCGTACGACTACTCCGCGCTGGAGCGGGCGATGTCGGCCGAGATCCTGGAGCTGCACCACTCCAAGCACCACGCCGCGTACGTCAAGGGCGCCAACGACACCCTCGACCAGCTGGCCGAGGCCCGCGACAAGGAGCAGTTCGGCGGCCTGGTCGGCCTGCAGAAGACCTTCGCGTTCCACCTGTCGGGCCACGTGCTGCACTCGCTGTTCTGGCAGAACCTCTCGCCCGAGGGCGGCGAGCGCCCCGAGGGCGAGCTGGCCGACGCCATCACCGAGCACTTCGGCAGCTTCGAGGCCTTCAAGAAGCAGCTCACCACCGCCACCACCGGCGTGCAGGGCTCCGGCTGGGGCATCCTGTCCTGGGAACCGCTCGGTCAGCGCCTGATCGTCGAGCAGGTCTACGACCACCACGGCAACGTCGGCCAGAACACCACCCCGCTGCTCGCCTTCGACGCCTGGGAGCACGCCTACTACCTGCAGTACCGCAACGTCCGCCCGGACTACGTCACCCGCCTGTGGGACGTCGTCAACTGGCAGGACGTCTCGGACCGCTTCGCGGCCGTCAAGAGCGCCTGACCCGCAGCGGGTGAGGGAAGACCCCGGACCGGTCGGGCGGTCCGGGGCCTTCCCCTTGCGCCCCAAGGGGCCGCCCGTCCGGGCGGGTTGCCGTCGGACACGGCCGACGGACCGATGGATGCACCCATCCGCTCGCTCGATTCAACCCGCCGTTCGCCCACGGGTCGCATACGGTCCGTATGCTCGGGCCACTGTCGGTGACCGGCGGTCGACGGCCGCCCGGCCCGTCCGCTCCTGAGCGAAAGGCCGTGCGATGGCCCCCCGTCTCTCCCTCGTCGTCCCGATCTACAACGTCGAGCGCTACCTCGGGGAGTGCCTGGACTCGATCGCGGCCCAGACGTTCGAGGACTTCGAGTGCGTCCTGGTCGACGACGGCTCGACCGACGACGGCCCCGTCATCGCCAAGGAGTACGCCGAACGGGACCCGCGCTTCCGACTGGTCCAGCAGCGCAACCAGGGCCTCGGCGCCGCCCGCAACACCGGCTGGCGCCACCTCACCCCCGGCACCGAGTACCTGGCCTTCGTCGACAGCGACGACACCCTGCCGCCGCACGCCTACCAGCTGATGATCGGCACCCTCGACGAGACCGGCTCCGACTTCGCCGCCGGCAACGCGCTGCGCCTGCGCACCACCGGCCTCAGCCCCTCGCACGGCCACCGCCGCCCGTTCCGCGAGACCCGGCTGCGCACCCACGTCGGCGAACTGCCCGCGCTCGTCACCGACCGCACCGCCTGGAACAAGGTCTACCGGCGCACCTTCTTCGACGGCGCCGGCCTGCTCTACCCCGAGGGCATCCTGTACGAGGACGCCCCGGTCAGCGTGCCCCACCACTTCCTCGCCGAACGCGTCGACGTGCTCGCCGACCCGATCTACCACTGGCGGGTGCGCGAGGACGGCGACCTCTCCATCACCCAGAAGAAGACCGACCCGCGCGGCCTGGTCGACCGCGTCCGCTCGATGGAACTCGTCCGCGAATGGCTGCTCGCCCGCCCCGAGCCGGCCTTCGCCGACCACCTGCGCGCCTACGACCGCAACTGCCTGGTCGAGGAGATCCCGATGTTCTTCTGGACCGTCCCGGACGGCGACCGCGCCTACCGCGCCGCCTACCAGCAGCACGTCACCCGCCTCCTGCGGGCCATCGGCCCCGAGGCGCAGAGCGGCCTCAGCCCCCAGCTCCGCCTCAAGTACCGCCTCACCCAGGCCGACTCCATGCCCGCCTTCGTCGCCGTCCAGCGCGCCCACCGCCTCGCCCGCCGCACCCGCCAGGCCATCCGCCGGGGCTGACCGGGACGTCGTTGCGGGATCATGGTCCTGTTCGGGGGCGGTTCCACGACGTTCTGAGGTGCGGGGCACATGGGTGTGACGGCAGGGATTCTGAGTGCGTTCCCCGAATCACTGAAGGGGGCGGTCGGCCTGACCCCGGAGCAGATCTCGCTGATCGAGGAGGATCAGGGAGTCGCCCTCCCCGAGGACTACCGGGAGTTCCTGGCACTCGCCGGCGGCGGCGGGTTCTCCGCGCTGCGGGGGGAGACGTACGCGTTCCCGGAGATCCTGGGGATCAAGGATCACGCCCGGGAGATCCTGGAGGAGTCGGCTCCCGGGCAGTCGCTCGACGGCTGCGTCGTGTTCATGGCCCATCAGGGGTACATCTACTCCTTCATCGGCCCGGCGGAGAAGGGCGGGAAGACCTACGAGGTCGCCGAGGGCCACGACGGAGTGCACGAAGGCGCGGCCTCCTTCGCGTCGTTCATCCACGGAACGCTGCGTGCCTTGTACAAGTGACCCGTCCGAGCCGCCCAACTGTCGTCGCGCAGGACAGCAGTGCCCAAGACCCCCTGTCACATCGTCCCGTCGCCCCGGATGCCGTGCACGATGCGCTGGGCGGTGGCGTAGCCGTTCGCAATGGTCTCCGGAACCCACTCCACGCCGTCCCACCGCAGAATCAGACGAGGTGCGGACGGGTCGACGTGCGAGGCGACTTGTCGGCCGTCCAGTCGGACCGCCTTCAGCTCGCCGACCGGACGGCGGAGAGCCTCCCGGCAGGCAGCCCACAACTCCAGCGGCTCGTCCCACTCTCCCACGAATCACTCCAGTGCTGAGGCACGCTCATCCAGGTCCTTGACGCCGCCTCCCACACGGGGCTGCGGATCGTTCCTTGCTTCTTGAGGCGGGCGACGAGCTTCACCCGCAGACCCTCGGAGGTCATGTGCGTCCCCGGATCCTCCAGCGTCGGAACGTTGGAGGAGTACGTCTTGGTGCCGCCAGGCCAGTCGCAGGAGCGTCGCGCCGGCGGGCTGCATCGGCTCGGAGCAGGCGAGGCGATCCGCCTGATCCGCGGTGAAGGGAATGCCGGTTGAGCGTCCCGTGGCGACTTCCAGCCCGATTCGGTGGCCTTCGTCGTTGGTGGAGAGGATCCGCTGGAACATCTCGTCGAACAGCTCGGCGTCGAAGACGGCCACGGTGAGCATGTCGGTCACGTAGGTCAGCGGATCCATTCCGAGGCCCAGTCAGAACACGTGAAAGGCTGTCCTCGCGCGCAGCACCGAGTCTCTTGTGGAGCGGCCAAGAGCCGTAGTCGATGGGTGCCTTGCCACTCCCGTCCAGGAGGGCATCCGGCGCGGGGGGGGGGGGAGGTAGGAGCAAGAGGGTCGAAGGGGGTGGGTTGTGTCGGGGCCCACGCTAGGAGGAGGGGAGAAGGGGGGAGGGGGCCC